>JALHHV010000531.1 GCA_022837365.1 Desulfovibrio sp.
AGGAATCGATCCGGCCCGCCCCATCGTTTTCAAAAACAAATCGGCCCGCACTTCACGAAAAGTACGGGCCGTTCCATTTGCACCATGCCTGACCGCCCGTTCAGGCTGCCGCCCCCCCGCGCCGTCCGGCAGCCTGCAAGGCGCTTTCCACGATGAAGGCCGACCGGGTCATGCCCCGCGCCCTGGCGGCACGGTCGATGGTGTTTCGCACGTAGACGGGCATTGTGATGTTCACCGGTACTGCCTTGTCGTCAAGAAAGGACAGGTCCACATCCACGACTAACACCGCTCCGTCCCTAGCCTCTTCCGACGCCAGAACCACCTCGAGCGGAGTAGGTGCGGGAGGGGTGATGTCCTCACCATCCAAGTACAGTTCCACGGCTTCCTGCACGTTGGCGGTCAGTTCCTCCAACGTGTCGCCGGCGGTGAAGCAGCCGGGAAAGTCCGGCACGCTCGCACTGAAACCGAAGGTTTCCGCGTCGGTGTGAACAATGATGGGATACTTCATGAGTTACCCTCCTGCAGGGGCTTGCGCCACTCGGCAAGCCTAAAACCTGATGCCAGCCTGCTTCTCGATGCTCCGCAGGGTGCCGGTCTTGATGTCCTTCCGAGGGTCCGGCACCACGACTATGCGCCCGTCCGGATGTCGCAATTTCAGATGACTGCCACGCTGGCTGACCCGCTCGAAACCTGCCGCCTCAAGTCGTCGTATCACCTCACGGCTCGTCATGCGAAGACAATACGCATCATACGCATGAACGCAAGCAAAAATACGCATCATGCGCATTGCGCCTCCCCGGCCATCCATAACGAAACAGGGGCTGCTTCCAACGCACACGCGCCGAAGCAGCCCTGTCCATCAGCACATCAGGAAATCTCCTCCGTCCCCTACACATCCTCCACCAGCAGGCCGTCACGTTCCACGGCCAACGGACGCACGGCCACCAGTTCCCCGGAACCACCGCCGCCCGCGCCCTGCTCCACAGCGGGACGCCGTCCACCGGCAAACCGGCACTCGGCGTAGAACTCGCACACGCCCTTCGCCCCGCGCGCGCCCTCCGGGGCCACCAGCAGTTGCGG
>JALHHV010000532.1 GCA_022837365.1 Desulfovibrio sp.
TCGCGCACGTTGCCGGGAAAGGGATAGCGCAGCAACAGGTGCAGCACGTCCTCGGACACGCCCTCGATATCCTTGCCGCTCAGCAGGTTGCGTTGCGACACGAAGTGGTCGAGCAGCAGGGGGATGTCCTCCGGCCGCTCGCGCAGGGCGGGCAGGCGCAGCATGACCACGTTGAGCCGGTAGTACAGGTCGCTGCGGAATCCCCCCTCGCCCGCCAGGCGTTCCAGGTCGCGGTTGGTGGCGGCGATGACCCGCGCGGGCGCCGCCTGGGGCCGCACCGCGCCCAGCGGTTCGTACGCCTTCTCCTGCAACACCCGCAGCAGCTTCACCTGCAAGGGCAGCGGCATGTCGCCGATTTCGTCGAGGAAGATGGTGCCGTCGTCCGCCAGGGCGAAGCGGCCCGGCTTGTCGCGCCGCGCGTCGGTGAACGCCCCGGCCTTGTAGCCGAACAGTTCCGATTCCAGCAGGTGTTCCGGCAGGGCCCCGCAGTTCACCCCCACGAAGGGCCTGCCCCGCCGCGGGCTCAGGTTGTGGATGGCGCGGGCGAACAGTTCCTTGCCGGTGCCCGATTCTCCCAGCACCAGCACGGGCGCGTCGCTGGCCGCCACCTGCGGCAGGATGCCCAGCAGGCGGATCATGGCCGCGCCGCGGGTGACGATGTCCTCCACGGTGTGCTGGCCGTCCAGCTGCTTGCGCATCAGGTGCAGGGCGGAAAGATCGCGGAAGGTCTCCACCCCGCCCATCAGCCTGCCGCGCCGGTCGCGCAGGGGCGCGCCGCTGATGCTCACGGGCACCTTGCAGCCGTCCGGGCGCAGGATGAACACCGACCGGTTGCCCAGCGGCATGTCCTGCTCGATGCACGCCCGAAGCACGCAGGCCCCGTCGCAGATGCTGGAATGGAACACGTCGCGGCAGCGCCTGCCCAGGGCCTCGTGCGGGGGCACCCCGGTGATTTCCGCCGCCGCCCGGTTGAACGAGGTGATCCGCCAGTCGAGGTCCACGGTGAACACGCCGTCGGCCACGCTTTCCATGATGGTTTCGCAGGATATGTCACGCGGCAGGGCCATGGCGTGCTCCTT
>JALHHV010000533.1 GCA_022837365.1 Desulfovibrio sp.
GGGGGCGCAAGGACTTCGGCCATCCGCCCGAGCGTCGCGCAGCGCAATGCCTGCTCCACGTCGCGGCTCCCGCCGAAAACCTCGCGCACCCTTTTCGAAAAGGCATCGAGCCCGAGAAGGTCCGGGGCCTGTTCCGTGATGGGCCGCTTCGGGTCCACCGCCAGAGGGTCGCGGCCGAAACTGTCCGCCGCCATGTCCCGCAGCAGCCGTTCGACATCCGCCGCGCGCCGGAGAGAAACCCCGGCGTCCGGGCTTGCCCGGCGGGCTTGCGTTGCGTGGCCGGACGCAGGCAGGGGCGGCGTTGCATGGGTATCGGTCATGAGCATTCCTTATCGCGCGCGGTTCACGCCTACAGCCAGGGCACGACGAGGCCCAGGGCCAGCACGGCGGCCAGCAGCAGCACCTGCGGACAAACGAAACCGGGCACGCTTCGCCGGTACACGTCGAACTGCTTGCCGAAACACGGTTCGAGCACTTCCCTCTCCTCGATGCGGGCGGTCAGCCAGAGCTGCGCCGCAAGCAGCGGCAGCAGCAGGGCCGTGTATGCGGCCCCGGTGACCAGAACCAGCCCGCAGGTGCCGAGAAACCGCGCCACGACCACGGGATGGCGCACATGCCCGTACGCCCCGGACATCAGCAGTTTGGCAGGGCGGCTGTAGTCCCGCGCCGTCACGGTGGCGTTGCGGCGCATCAGCGCCACGTAGACGGCCAAGCCGCCCACGGCGAACGGCAATCCCAGCAGCAACTGGCCCCAGCGCCCCGGCATGGCGGGAAGCAGATCCGGGGCCCGCGCGGCGGAAAGGGCGGCATCCGGCCATGCGCCCAGCAACGGCTGCGGCAGAAAGGGCATGACGAACCACACCCCCACCACCGACACCGTCATCAGCGCGCGCACGGGAACCGGCATGGGACGCGACGTGCGCCCGGCGGCGCGTGCGGCGCGCTCGGCCCTGAAATAGACGCGGTACCCCAAAACCCCCGCCATGCTCGCCAGCGCCAGCGCCAGTTGCACGGCCAATGCGCTATCCATGGATGACCTCCCGCCCTTCACCCGGCGGCAATGGCGCG
>JALHHV010000534.1 GCA_022837365.1 Desulfovibrio sp.
GCGAGGAATATATGCGTATGGATGACACGATGGGCAACACCGGCAACGGCCTGATGCGCGCCGCCACGGAACCCGGTACCGGGACCGGCGGCGTCCCCGAAGACGACCGGCTGGAATCGTACCGCTTCCACCTGCCGGAAGACCGCATCGCCCAGCACCCCGCGCCGCAGCGGGGCGGCTCGCGCCTGCTGGTGCTGGATCGGCGCGCCGGGGGTGCGGGGCTGGCCCACGCCCGCTTCGCGGACCTGTGCGATTACCTGCCGGAAGGCTGCCTGCTGGTGGCCAACAATTCCAAGGTGCTGCCCGCGCGCCTGCTGGGCGTGCGGCCCACCGGCGGCAAGGTGGAATTTTTGCTGCTGACCCCCCTGCCCCTGCTGGAGGAGATGGCCGAAGCCGACGGCACGCGCGACGGCCTGCGCGATGAAGGCGGGGGCTGGCGCTCCGTGCCCGCCGAAGGGCTGCTGCGCGCCTCCAAGAAGATCCGCCCCGGCGACGTCATGTCCTTCGGCCCGGACCTGGGCGTGGAGGTGACCGAACCCGGCGACTTCGGCCGCAGCGCGGTGCGCCTGCACTGGCGGGGCGATCTGCGCCACCTGTTCCTGGAACAGGGCCACCTGCCCCTGCCCCCGTACATCCGGCGCGAGACGGCGGCGGACAGCCCCCGTGCGCAGGACGCGCCGGAAGACCGCGAGCGCTACCAGACCGTGTACGCCGACGACAGCCGCCTCGGCTCCGTGGCCGCGCCCACGGCCGGTCTGCACTTCACCGACGGCCTGCGCGCCCGGCTGGCCGCCACGGACCGCCAATGGGCAGTGGTCACCCTCTACGTGGGCTACGGCACCTTCAGCCCGGTGCGTTGCGCGGACATCCGCCAGCACGCCATGCACCGCGAGTACATCGAGATGGGCGAGGCCACCGCCGCCGCCATCCGCAAGGCCAAGGCGGAAGGCAGGCCGGTGGTCACCGTGGGCACCACCTCCACCCGCACGCTGGAAGGCACGGTGCGCGCCTGCGGCGAAGTGCGCGCCTTCACCGGGTGGACGGACATCTTCATCAAGCCCGGCTACCTGGCCGCCTACGCAGAGGCGGTAGCGCGGGGGTACCGGTTCTTCTCCTACGGCGACGCCATGCTGCTGTTGTGACGGGTGGTTGCGGGCGCGCTCTCCCTGGAGATAGGGGTGGGGCATGCCCGTTCGCCGGGCGCCGCACCATGCTTTGAAAAGCTGCGGAACTTGTCCTATAGGTAGAAGCCGCCGCGCGGCATGCAGGTCCGGCTGCGGCCGGGTCCGCATTTCATCCACCAGCCTTTCGAACCTCCATCCCAAAGGACGGTTTCATGTCACGGGTCGTATTCCTGGACGAGCGCTGCAAGGGGTGCCTGTTGTG
>JALHHV010000535.1 GCA_022837365.1 Desulfovibrio sp.
TCGGCCTGGGTGGCCAGCGACGTGCCCTGCGCCAGCGCGTCGGACACCTCCTTGAACGCCGTCTGCACGGTCTTCTCGTACTGGGCCACCTGAATGTCCCGCTCCGCCTCGGCCGATTCCACACCGGCGCGGATGGCCCCGGCATGGAAGATGGGCAGGGTGGCCTGCGGCACGAAGCTCCAGGTGCGCGAGCCCGCGCGGAACAGGTCGTTCATTTCCGTGCTGGCGTTCCCGTAGCTGGCGGTAAGCCCGATGCGCGGGAAGTACGCGGCCCGCGCCGCGCCGATGTTGGCGTTGGCCGCCTTCAGGGTATGTTCCGCCGCCGCCACGTCGGGCCTGCGGGCCAGCACTTCCGAAGGCAACCCGGCGGGCGGGTCGGCCAGCGGGGCCACGTCGGCCAGCCTGCGGGCCGGGGCCAGGTCCGGCGAAAGGGGCATGCCCAGCAACAGGGCCAGGGTGTTCTCGTCCGCCGTCACCCGGGCCTCGGCGGCCGCCACGCTCACGCGGGCGGTGTCCACCGTGGTCCGGGCCCGGACCACGTCCAGTTCCCCGGCGATGCCGTTGTCGTACCGGCTTTGCACCACCGCGAACGAGGCCCGTTCCGTCTCCAGTATCTCCCGCGCCAGGTCCAGCTGTTCGCGATCGGCGGCCAGGGTCAGGTAGGCCTGCCCCACCTCGGCCACCAGGGTCAGTTGCACGCTGCGCGCGGCGGCGTCGGTGGACAGGAACTGCTCCAGGGCCTGCTCCTTCAGGCTGCGGATGCGCCCGAACAGGTCCAGTTCGAACGAACTGAAGCCCACGCCCACCGAATAGGCGTGCGAGGTGTACGCATCGCCCGTGGTGGACAGCGGCGCCGAGGTGCGGCCCATGTCCGCCCCGCCGCTGGCGTCGATGTGCGGAAACAGGTCGGCACGGGCGATGGCGTGTTGGGCGCGGGCCTTCTCGATCTGCAACACGGCCACGCGCAGGTCGCGGTTGTTGGAAAGCGCCAGGTCGATCAGCCGGGCCATGGGCGCGTCGGCCACCACCTGCCGCCAGTCCTGGGGCACGGCTG
>JALHHV010000072.1 GCA_022837365.1 Desulfovibrio sp.
GGCCACGTGGATTTCACCATAGAGGTGGAACGCTCGCTGCGCGTGCTGGACGGCGCGGTGGGCGTGTTCTGCGCCGTGGGCGGGGTGGAGCCGCAGTCGGAGACGGTGTGGCGGCAGTCCGAGAAGTTCGGCGTGCCCAAGCTGGCCTTCGTGAACAAGATGGACCGGGCCGGGGCGGACTTCGGCGCGGTGCTCGACGCCATGCGCGCCCGGCTCGGCGCGGTGGTCGTGCCGGTCATGGTCCCGGTGGGGCAGGGCGAGGACTTCGAAGGGCTGCTGGACCTGGTGACCATGGAATACCTGTCCTTCGACCAGTCCACGCAGGGGCGCGAGTACACCCGCACCCCGGCGGAGCAGGCCGCGTCGCTGCCGGACACCCCGGCCCCCGCCGCGCTGGCTGTAGCCACGGCATGGCGCGAACGGATGCTGGAAACCCTGGCCGAGGCGGACGACGCCTTCATCGACGTGTACCTGGGCGGCGGCGACATGGAGCCGGGCGTCATCCGCGCCGCGCTGCGCCGGGCCACCCTGGCCCGCCGGGCGGTGCCGGTGTTCGCGGGGTCGGCCCTGCGCAACGTGGGCGTGCAGCCCGTGCTGGACGGGGTGTGCGACTACCTGCCCGGCCCGGACGAGACCGCCCCGGTGCTGGGCTACGACACGGCGCAGGGCCGCAAGGTGCCCGTGCCCTTCGATCCGGGCGCGCCGCTGTCCGCGCTGGTGTTCAAGGTGGTCATGGAAGGCAGCCGCAAGTACGCCCTGCTGCGCCTGTACGCGGGCGCGGCCTCGGAAGGGGATGCCTGCCGCAACGTCACCCGCGAGAAGGACGAGCGGTTCTCCAAGCTGTACCGGCTGCACGCCGGGCGGCGCGAGCAGATCGAAACCGCCGTGGCGGGCGACATCGTAGCCGCCGTGGGGCTGCGCTCGGTGCGCACCGGCGACACCCTGTCCGACCCGGCCCGGCCGCTGCTGCTGGAGAACATCGCCGCGTACCGCCCGGTGATCTCGCTGGCGCTGGAACCGCGCAACACCGAGGAAGGGGCCAAGCTGGACGAAGTGCTGGAGCGCGTCACCCTGGAGGATCCCACCCTGGCCGTGGAACTGGACGAGGGCACCGGCCAGCGCATCGTGTCCGGCATGGGCGAACTGCACCTTGAGGTGGTGCTGGAACGCATGCGCCGCGAATACGGCGTGTCGCCCCGCGTGGGCAACCCGCAGGTGGTGCATCAGGAAACCATTCTTTCCGCCGCCACTGGCAGCGGGGAATTCGACCGCGAACTGGGCGAACAGCAGCATTACGGATACGTGGCCCTTTCCGTGGCCCCCCGCCCGCGCGACGAAGGCACCCGCGTCCGCTTCGAGGTGGACACCCAACTGTGGCCCCGCCCGTGGGTGGACGCCGTGGAGCAGGGCATCACCGACAGCCTGCAAAGCGGGGTGGTCAAGGGCTACCCGGTGCAGGACGTGGAGATCGCCGTCACCGAACTGCGCCGCCGCGACGGCGCCTCCAGCCCGGCGGGCTACCACATGGCCGCCATGGCCGCCGTCAAGGACGCCCTGTCCCGGGCCGACCCGGTGTTGCTGGAGCCCATCATGTTCGTGGAGATCGGCGTGCCCGAGGCCCACGTGGGCTCGGCCATCGGCCTGCTGGGCGCGCGCGGCGGCAAGGTGGAGAACATGTTCGACCACTCCGGCCAGAAGGTAGTGCAGGCCCTGGCCCCGCTGCGCGAACTGTTCGGCTTTTCCACGGCCCTGCGCTCGGCCACCCAGGGCCGGGCCGGGCTGGTGATGCGCTTCGAACGCTTTGACAGGATGGAATGACGCGCCCGGCAGGGCGGGCCCCTGACGGCAGTTGCAACGCGCACGACGGAGATCGTTCATGAGTTCGAGCAGGAAAGGGGCCGGAAGGGCCGTCCGCATTCGTTCCGGGCATGGCCCGGCCGCGCGGGGCCGCAACCGTTTCGGCGGCGGTCCGGACGGGGAGTTGGCGCGCGCGGCCGGGGAGGGCGTGGCCGGCGGTGCGGCGTCGGGCGTCATGTCACCGTTGATGTCGGGGCCCATGACGCCGTCTGTGTCCCCGGACATGTCTCCATCCATGCCGTCGCCCGACGGGGCAGGGGGGCCGCGCGCCAAGAAGAGCCTGGGCCAGAACTTCCTGCGCGACCGCAACATCGCCGCCAAGATCGTGGCGGCCCTGCGCATCGGGCCGGCGCGCTGACCCGGCACATCCATGCCGCCGGTCCCGCCCAGCTGTTTCTGCTGGAAAAGGACTACCACTGGGCGGCCGAGCATGGCCGCACTCGTCCGGCCGAGCCGCCGCTGATCACCCCCGTGCTCACCGACGCGCTGCTCTTTCCGTGGGAACGGCTGACCCCGGCCCGCTCGTGGAAGGTCATCGGCAATCTGCCCTACAACGTGGCCTCGCCGCTGATGTGGGATATCCTGAGCACGGCCCCCGGCCTTGCGCGGGCGGTGTTCATGATCCAGAAGGAAGTGGGCGAGCGCATCGTGGCCGCGCCGGGCAGCGGGGCCTATGGGGCGCTTTCGGTGTGGCTGCAAAGCTTCGCCGCGCCGCGCCTGGAATTCATCGTGCCGCCGCAGGTGTTCGTGCCGCGCCCCAAGGTGGATTCCGCCGTGCTGTCCTTCGTGCCGCTGGGGGCGGCGCGGGGCCGGTTCGACCCGGCGCGCCTTTCGCGCCTGCTGAAGGTGTGCTTTCAGCAGCGCCGCAAGCAGTTGCAAAGAATCCTGCGTGGTTACCTTCAGGATGACGTGCCCGCGCTGCTCACGGGCCTGGGGCTGGACCCGGCGGCGCGGCCGGAAAATCTTGCTCCGGAAGATTTTCACATGCTCTCGGAATCCGTCAAAATCCCCTGACAGCCTTGACTTTGTGCCGGGAATCATGTTTGTCGATGCGGAGTGTACCGTTGTTCCGTTGCGTGCCGGGTGCGCCTCTGGTATTCCTGAGGCGGCTTGAGAAAAAATGCGCAAGCAGGGTGTCACACCGCCCTCGGCGCTGAAGTCCCCAGGCAACCTGACCGCAGCTAACCCGAGAGGAGGAAAGGCAGATGACCAAGGCTGATCTGGTCGACAAGATCGCGGCAAAGGCCAACCTGACCAAGGCCAGCGCCGAGCGCTCGCTGAACGCGTTCCTGGACGCGGTGAAGGACGCTCTGGCCGCCGAAGGCAAGCTCACCCTGACCGGCTTCGGCACCTTCGCCGTCGAAGCGCGCAAGGCGCGCAAGGGCCGCAACCCCCGCACCGGCGCGGAAATCAAGATTCCCGCGTCCAAGGTGGTCAAGTTCCGCCCCGGCAAGACCCTCAAGGACTCGATCAAGTAGGGTCGGAGGAACGACATGCTGCACGGTGAAACCATCCACAGCCCCCTGCCGCAGGACATCCCGTGGTGGATGCCCGACCACGCCATCTTTTTCGGCGTGCTGTACGGCGTCCTGTTCGTGATCTGCAGCGGCGTGGGCTACGTGATCCTCAAGTCGGTGATGGAATCCTGCAAGGGCGGGTGCCATTCCGAGGGGCATCACTAACGCGCGAGCTTTCCACCCGTTTCCGGCCGCCGCGTGCGGCGTCGCCAACGGGTTCTTTTTTCGGCCCTGTCCGGTACGGCCCAACCAGGTTCATTCCTGGCGGGTGCGGGCAGGGCTTGCCTTTTATGTCCGGGCGATGTATACAGCCCGCTTGCACCCACCCCGCAAGGGGATTTCTGGCGAAGGGGGTGATTTCTTTGCCCGGTGTGTATCTTAACGACGACGAATACAACTTCGACATCGCGCTGCGTCGCTTCAAGAAGCAGGTCGAGAAGGCCGGCGTTCTTTCCGAAATGAAGAAGCGTCAGCACTACGAAAAGCCCAGCGTGATGCGCAAGAAGAAGAAGGCGGCCGCCCGCAAGCGTCTCCTGAAGAAGATCAGGAAGATGAACATGGCCTAAGCCGCCGGTGCGTGAACGGCCCGCGCATGCGGTCCGCACCATGTCTGGAACGGGAAACCCGGAGGTCTTCCGGGTTTCCCGTATTCCGTATTTCCGGAACCCCATCCTTCCGCATCCGGTGGCGACCATGAATCTTTCCGAACGCATCGAGAAGGACTACGTGTCGGCCTACAAGGCCAAGGACGCGGTGCGCCTGGGCGTGCTGCGCATGCTGAAGACCGCCGCCAAGAACCTGCAAGTGGAGCTGATGCGCCCGGTCACCGAGGCGGAACTGCTCGACGTGGTGCTGAAGCAGGCCAAGCAGCGGCAGGACTCCATCGAACAGTTCACCGCCGCCTCCCGTACCGACCTGGCCGACAAGGAACAGGCGGAACTGGCCGTCCTGCGCGAATACCTGCCCACCCCGCTGGAAGGCGGCGAACTGGATGCCGCCATCGCCGCCGCCATCGCCGAAACAGGGGCCAAGGGCCCGCAGGACATGGGCCGGGTGATGCAGGCCATCATGAACGCCCACAAGGGCCGGGTGGACGGCAAGGCGCTTTCCGCCACCGTACGCGCCCGCCTGCAGGGGTAGCCTTGCGCATGGAATCCCGCAGCCTTCAGGTGCTGGAATTCGGCAAGGTGCTCAACCACCTTGCCGGATTGTGCGTTTCCGAAGCCGGAGCGGAAGCGGCCCTCGCCGTGCGCCCGCTGGCCGGCGTCGAGGCCGTGCACCACGCCGCCGCCCTGTTCGACGAGGCGCGGCGCTGGGCAGGGCACACGGGATTCCGCCTCTCTTCCTTTCCCCCGCTGGACGGCGTGTTCCGCGCGTTGGACGCCCCGGCCACGGTGCTGGACCTGGACGCGCTGTGGGCCCTGCGCCAGACCCTGGGGCTGGCCCGCAAACTGGCCGCTTCCATCCGCGAGAGCCAGTCCACCGGCGGCCGCTGGGACCTGCTGACCGGCCTGGTGGATGCCCACCCGCTGCCCCAGCGCACCGTTTCCGGCCTTGACCGCTGCGTGTCCGACGACGGACTGCTGCGCGACGAAAGCTCGCCCGAACTATCCTTGGTGCGCGGCGAAATCCGGCGCATCCACCAGCAGTGCACCCGCAAGGTCAAGGAATACGCCCAGCGCTACAACATCGCCCACTACCTGCAGGACGAGTTCATGACCCTCTCGTCCGACCGGTACGTGCTGCCGCTGAAGTCCAACTTCAAGGGGCGGTTGCAGGGCATCATCCACGATTATTCGCAGACCGGCGAAACCTGCTACTTCGAGCCCATGTTTCTGGTGGAGCTGAACAACGGCCTCCAGGAACTGAAGCGCGAGGAACGCGAGGAAGAGCGCAAGGTGCTGCGCTACCTCACCGACCTTGTCCGCGACGAACTGGCCGCCGTGCGCGGCGCGTACGACCTGCTGGTGGAGGGCGACGTGCTGTGCGCGCGCTGCGCCCTGTCCGCCCGGTTCGAGGAGTTCGGCGACGCCGGGGCCGTGTCCATCACCGAGGGCGGGCAGGTCTCCCTGCTGGGGGCGCGCCATCCGCTGCTGGCCCTGGCCGCCGCGCGCGGCGGGAAGGACGGGACGGCACCCGCGCAATCCGCACGGCCCGCTTCCCGCGTCCCGCATGCCGCTGGCAAGGGCGCGGCCGCCACAGGTCACGGTCCGCAAGCCGTGGACATAGAACTTCTGCCCGGCCAGCTCGGCCTGGTCATCAGCGGCGGCAACGCGGGCGGCAAGACCGTGTGCCTGAAGACGCTGGGGCTCATCGCCCTGATGGGCCTGGCCGGGTTGCCCGTGCCGGTGCGCCCCGGCAGTTCGCTGCCGTTCTGGACCGACATCTTCGCCTTCATCGGCGACGAGCAGAGCCTTGAGGACAACGTGTCCACCTTCACCGCGCAGATCCGCCACCTGAGCGGGGTGTGGGACCGCCTTGGTCCCGGCGCGCTGGTGATCCTGGACGAATTCGGCGCGGGCACGGACCCGGCCCAGGGCGCGGCCCTGGCCCAGGCCGTGCTGGACGAGGTGATGGACGCCGGTTCCACGGTGGTGGCCGCCACCCACTTCCCGGCGCTGAAGGCGTACGCCCTGACCCGCGAGAAGGTGCGCGCCGCCTCGGTGCTGTTCGACCCCGCCACCAAGCGCCCATTGTTCCGTCTGGCCTACGACCAGGTGGGGGCCAGCCAGGCCCTGGACGTGGCCCGCGAGCACGGCCTGCCGGAAGCGGTGCTGCGCCGCGCCGAACAGTACCTGCTGCTGGACGGCGAGGACACCAGCGCCTTGGTGGACCGCCTGAACGCCCTGGCCGTGCAGCGCGAAACGGAAATTTCCTCGCTGCGGGCCGAAGAGGCCCGCCTGCGCGACAAGCGGACCAAGCTCGACGAACGCTTCGAGCGCGAGCGCCGCACCCTGTTCGAATCGGTGCAGGGACAGGCCAAGGCCGTGCTTCAGGAATGGAAGTCCGGCAAGGTCAGCCACAAGCAGGCCCTGAAGGCCCTGGCGGAAACCCGCGCCCGGCTGGTGGGCGGCGTGGCGGGCAACGGCGACGCCGATGGCGCGCCGGATGCGTCCGGCGCTTCCCGGTCTCCCGCGTTGCAGGTGGAAACCCTGCGCTCCGGGCAGGCCGTGCGCTACGTGCCGTGGGGCAAGAAGGGCAGCGTGGTCGAGGTGGACGCCCGGCGCGGCCGGGTGCGCGTGGACCTGAGCGGCGTGACCATGTGGGCCGAGGCTAAAGACCTGGCCGCATCCGACGAAAAGCCTCATGTGGCCGTTGGCGCGGTGACCCGCACCATTTCGGACGCCACCGCGTCCATGAGGGTTGACTTGCGCGGGATGCGTGCTGATGTTGCCGTAAGCGAACTGTCGCGCGCGCTTGACAAGGCCCTGCTCGCGGGCATGTCGGCGGTGGAGGCCATCCACGGCCGCGGCACCGGGGCCCTGCGCAAGGAAATTCACGCATTCCTCAGAACGTTTCCGGCCGTGAAATCGTTCGCGCTGGCCCCGGAAGACCAGGGCGGCGACGGCGTGACCATCATCGAACTCAAGTAGGGGGCTGCTTCTAAATTAGGGGTTTCGTTTGTTGGCAAGGAAAACGAACCTGCCATGAGGGAGTATACTCTTATCGTATTTGACCGAGCCTTAGCCGTTAGGTGAGCTTGCGAACCTTACGGATAAGGACAGCAAAGCTATGGCAGGTGAAGTTTGACGAAGTCAACGAGCGAAAGGACAATTTAGAAACAGTCCCCAAGCTGGTCCAGTTGCAAAAGACGGTGGAAATGAAACAGGGCGGCCCGCGCACCGCGCGGTCCTCCCTTTCGCGTACCCGGAACACCGGAACGGCGGCATGAAACGCAGGGACGGCTCGGTCGTGCAGGCCATCAAGGCCCGCCTGAACCTCGTGGAGGTGGCGCGTCGCTATGTCGAGCTGCGCCACACCGGCGGTTCGCGCTGGATGGCGCCGTGCCCGTTCCACCAGGAGACCAAGCCTTCCTTCTCCATCAACGAGGAGGAAGGATTTTTCTACTGCTTCGGCTGCCAGGCTTCGGGCGACATCTTCGATTTCTACGGGCGCATCCACGGGCTGGAATTCCGCGAAACGCTGGAAGCCCTGGCCGAAGAGGCGGGCGTCTCGCTGGAGGACGACTGGAAGCCGGACCCCAAGGTCCAGCGCGAACAGTCCTTCAAGCGGCAGTGCCTGCGCATGTACGACGTGGCGCGCGAGCATTTCCGGCGCAACCTGACCATCCCCGCCGGGCAGGAATGCCGCGACTACATCGCGCGGCGGCAGCTTTCGCCGGAGATCGTCAGCGCGTTCGAGCTTGGCTGGAGCCTGCGCGAATGGTCGGCCCTGGCGGACGCGCTGCGCCGGGCGGGCTTTCAGCAGGCGGACGCCGCGCAGGCGGGCCTGCTTTCGCGCAACGATTCGGGCCGCATGTTCGACCGCTTCCGGGGCCGGATGATCTTTCCCATCAAGAACCTGGCCGGGCAGGTCATCGCCTTCGGCGGGCGCATCATCACCGACGAGGACCAGGCCAAGTACATCAACAGCAGCGATTCGGCCATCTACAAGAAAGGGGAGCACCTCTACGGGCTGTTCCAGGCGCGCCGGGCCATGACCCAGCACAAGACGGCCATGCTCACCGAAGGGTACATGGACGTGCTGACCCTGCACCAGTACGGCTACAACATGGCCTGCGGCGTGCTGGGCACCGCGCTGACGCCGGAACAGGTCAAGCGCCTGGGGGGCTTCTGCTCCACGGTGGAACTGCTGTTCGACGGCGACAATCCCGGCCGCAAGGCGGCCATGCGCGCCTGCGAAATGCTGCTCACGCGCGGCATGCGCTGCAAGGTGGTGCTGCTGCCCGACGGAGAGGACATCGACAGCCTGCTGCACGACCAGGGCAAGGACGCCTTCGAGGCGTTGCGCAAGAGCGCGCCCGACGGGCTGGATTTCTGCATCGACACCCTGCGCACGCTCTATTCGCCGGGCGACGCGCTGGAGTGGTCGCGCAGCCTGTTGCGGCAGGCCGGGGCGGGCCACGCGGACGGGCAGCTGCTGGCGTCGCGCTTTCTGTCGCGCATCGCCTCCGGCCTCGGCATCCGCGAGGAAGCCATCCGCGAGGGGCTTTCGGGCGATTTCTACAAGGGCGCGGCGGCTGCCGTATCGGGCGCACCCGGTGCGCGGGATGCGCGCCAGCCCGCGCCGCAACGCCGGGTGGACGCCGCGCCCACCAGCGGCGACGCCCCCGCCAAGCGCGACCGGGCGGTGATGTTCTTTCTGGTGCGCTATCCGCACCATTTCGTCCGCCTGCGCGAGGCAGGGGCCGAGCTGGTGCTGGCCAGCCCCTGGGCGCGCGAACTGTGGGCCAAGATGGCCCGCCACGGCGCGGAGCCGGAACAGCTGCTGCCCAATCTTTCGGAACGCGAAAAGGAATTCTGGATCAGGTGCAGGACGGGCGATGTCCCGCCCCGCGACAAGGAACTCGAGGGCGACTTCCACCGACCCTGCCGCAGGCATCGAATTGCTCAGGGCCCTTCAGGAAACGTTGGGGAGATCGAATGGGTAACATCAAGGATATTCAGCAGATCAAGTCGCTCATCGCCAAAGGCAAGGTGAACGGCTTTCTGACCTTCGACGAGGTCAACAAGGCCCTGCCGGCAGAGGTCAACACGCCCGAGCAGATCGAGGAGATCATCGGGATCTTCGACCAGTTGGAAATCGCCATCGTCGATACGGAGAAGGACGGCAAGAAGATTTCCGTGTCGCCCGGCGAGTCGGAAGAGGAACCCGCCGGCGAACCGGGGCTGGACCTGGTGGAGGACGAGGAGTCGGCGGACTATTCGTCGCGCTCCACCGACCCGGTGCGCATGTACCTGCGCGAGATGGGCGCCGTGCCGCTGCTGGACCGCGACGGCGAGGTGCAGATCGCCAAGAAGATCGAACTCGGCGAGCAGGACGTGCTGTACGCCCTGGTGGAAGTGCCGGTGGCCGTCGAGGAACTGATCAACGTCGGCGAGGACCTCAAGCAGAACCGCATCAAGCTGAAGGACGTCGTCAAGACCATCGAGGAAGACGACCCCAGCGAAGACGAGATGAACCAGCGCTCGCGGGTCATCCTGCTGCTGGACGAGATCAAGCATACCTACAAGAAGAAGCGCAAGGTCTACTCCAAGCTGGACGACTGCTGCACCCTGGAACGCCGGGTCACCGCCATCCAGAAGGAAATCCTGGGCTTCAAGGAAGACATCGTCAACCGCCTGCGCGACATCAAGCTGGAAAAGACCCTCATCGACCGGATCATCGAGACGGTGGAGGACTACGTGCGGCAGATGCACAACTGCCAGCGCGACCTTTCCGCCTACATCCTGTCCACGGGCAAGACCCAGGTCGAGATCCAGGACATCTTCCGCATGCTGGAAGCGCGCGAGATGAACCCCGTGGCCGCGTCCGAGGCGCTGGGCATGACGGTGGAGGAACTGTTCTCGTTCAAGGAAATGATCATCGGCAAGATCGAAATCCTGAACCGGTTGCAGGACAAGTGCTGCCACAACGTCACGGACCTCGAGGAAGTGCTGTGGCGCATCAAGCGCGGCAACACCCACGCCATGCGCGCCAAGCAGGAACTGATCCGCTCCAACCTGCGCCTGGTGGTCAGCATCGCCAAGAAGTACACCAACCGCGGGTTGCAGTTCCTGGACCTGATCCAGGAAGGCAACATCGGCCTGATGAAGGCGGTGGACAAGTTCGAATACCAGCGCGGCTACAAGTTCTCCACCTACGCCACGTGGTGGATACGCCAGGCCATCACCCGCGCCATTGCCGACCAGGCCCGCACCATCCGCATTCCGGTGCACATGATCGAGACCATCAACAAGCTCATCCGCACCTCGCGCTACCTCGTGCAGGAACTGGGGCGCGACCCCACCCCCGAGGAAATCGCCGAGCGCATGGACTACCCCATCGACAAGGTGAAGAAGGTGCTGAAGATCGCCAAGGAACCGATCTCGCTCGAAACGCCCATCGGCGACGAGGAAGATTCCAGCCTCGGCGACTTCATCGAGGACAAGAAGGCCGTGGCCCCGGCGGAAGAGGTGGTCAACACCAAGCTGTCGGAGCAGATCGCCTCCGTCCTGGCCGACCTTACCCCGCGCGAGGAGCAGGTGCTGCGCAAGCGCTTCGGCATCGGCGAGAAGTCGGACCACACTCTTGAGGAAGTGGGCAAGCTGTTCAACGTCACCCGCGAACGCATCCGGCAGATCGAGGCCAAGGCGCTGCGCAAGCTGCGCCACCCGGTGCGCAGCCAGATGCTGCGTTCGTACTACGAAAGCTAGAACCCGTGCGGCGTCAGTGGCGCCGCAACGCATTCGCTGATACAACGAGGGGCGGCCATGGGGCCGCCCCTGTCGCGTACTGGGTTCCAACGGACAGCCGTTGGCCCCACGCGGCGGCGCATACGCACGGTGCCCGATGCGCATGCGGAACACGCTTCCGGTGCGGAGGACGAAACACACATGGCCGACAACACCTGCAACTGTACGCGCCAGGAATGCGCCTTTTCGGGGGATGGGCGGCTGTGCGACATGCTGGACCGCGCGGGCGTGCCGCGCGACGGCAAGTGGCGCACGCTGATCTTCTACATGCGCGGGCTGGGCGAGTTCAGCACCCTCAGCGACGCCCAGAAGGCCCGCATCCAGCAGTTGCTGGTGGACGTGCTGAACCGGCGCGACTTCAGCGAGACAAGCTACCACGACGTGCTGCGGGCGGATCGCGACATCCGCGTGGAGCCCTACGAGTGCCGCATGCGCGAGGCCCTTCAGGAAACCGAACGCCTGGCCCGCGAATTCCGCTCCATGTTGCACCAGCGGCGGGGCGACATGGACAAGCTGGAGCAGGAAAGCGTGCGCGCCGTGGAAAGCGGGCTGGACCCGGCCGAGGTGGTGCGCCTGCTGCGGGCCACCTTCAGCGAGGTGCGCGAACAGATGGACAGCGACGCCGCCCGCGTGGGCGAACTGACCGTCACCGACCCCCTCACCGGCCTTGGCAACCGGCGCGCCTTCGAGAGGGCGCTGGCGGCGGGCGAGGTGGCCTGGCAGGGTGGGACCGCCCTGGCGCTGGTGCTGTTCGACGTGGACCGCTTCAAGCATATCAACGACCAGCATGGCCACCGCATCGGAGACCAGGTGCTGCGCACGGTGGCCGAGGTGCTGCGCCGCAAGGTCGATGACTGCAACCGCAGCGTGGGCGCCGGGGCCGGTGAATGCGCCTCTGTGGTGGCGCGCTTCGGCGGCGAGGAATTCGCCCTGGTGCTCACCGGCGAGGGTGCGTTGCGCGCGGGCGAGATCGCCGAGTCGGTGCGCGCCGGGCTGGAGAACGTCAGTTTCGCCATCCGCGACGGGCAGGGACAGGTGGTGGAGCACGGCGTGCGCGTGACCCTGAGCGCGGGCGTGGCCCACGCCCGGCCGGGCCTGGCCGAACCGCTGGCGGACAGCCTGTTCGACCAGGCCGACCAGGCCCTGTACGAGGCCAAGCGGGAAGGCCGCAACCGGGTACGGGTGGCCGTGGGGGGCAACGCGCCAGCGGCGTGAGCCCGCGCAGTCGGGTGGCAAGGACAATATATTCGCCTCGTCCGGGAGGTGGTGTGGCGGGCGCAAAAGCGCCCCGGCTGACAGGCCGGGGCGCTTTTGCGTGGGGCATGCCGTGGCGGCGCGCCGTTGCGCTGTTCGCCGCCCTGCAAGGTTGCAGTGAGCCGGGGTTGGTGTATCCTTGGTCCATCCGCCGGTTCGCGCCCCTGGTGCGCGACGCCGCAGCACGTTTGCCAGGAGGTACGCCATGTCCACCATGTCTGCCATATCGGGTCGGC
>JALHHV010000073.1:0-610 GCA_022837365.1 Desulfovibrio sp.
CAGGGCGTGGACTTCATGACCGTGCACTGCGGCCTGACCCGGCGCGGCGCGGAATGGGCCACCGAGGGCGGCCGGGTGCTGGGCATCGTCTCGCGCGGCGGGTCCATCCTGGCCCGCTGGATGCGCAGGAACGGCAAGGAGAACCCCCTGCTGGAACGGTACGGCCGCATCCTTGAAATCGCCCGCAAGTACAACGTCACCCTGTCGCTGGGCGACGGTCTGCGCCCCGGCGCGGGGGCCGACGCGGGCGACGCCGCCCAGTGGGAAGAGGTGATGATGCTGGGGCGTCTCGCCAAGGCGGGTCTGGCCGAGGGCGTGCAGTGCATGATCGAGGGCCCCGGCCACGTGCCCATGCACGAGGTGGAGGCGCAGATCGTGGGCATCAAGAAGCTGACCAACAACGCCCCGCTGTACGTGCTGGGGCCGCTGACCATCGACAGCTCGCCGGGCTACGACCATATCGCGGGGGCCATCGGCGGGGCCATCGGCGTGCGCGCCGGGGTGGACTTTCTGTGCTACCTCACCCCCGCCGAGCACCTGACCCTGCCCACCATAGAGGACGTGAAGGCCGGGGTCATGGCCTCGCGCATCGCCGCGCAGGCGGGCGAGG
>JALHHV010000073.1:666-8441 GCA_022837365.1 Desulfovibrio sp.
CGCCGTGGCGAGCACCGCAACGAAGAGGAATGCGCCATGTGCGGCAAGTTCTGCGCGGTGAAGATGCTGCGCGACGACCCGCAGGGCGCGCTGTAGCGCCGCGCGCCGACGCCGCCCGGCCTGGGCAAGTCCGCGCAGGCCGGGCGGCGCCCGCCGGAATCCGGAAACGGGGGGGATGCCCGCATCCCTCCCGTTTTCTTTTCCCGGCGCTAGGTTCTGGACGCGTTCACCACGTTGGCGGGCGAACCGGCCAGGAAGGCGCGGATGTTTTCCGCCGTGACGCGCATCAGGGTCTGGCGCGCGGTCAGGGTGGCCCAGGCCAGGTGCGGGGTGATCAGGCAGTTCTTGGCCGTCAGCAGCGGGTTGTCCGGGCGGATGGGCTCCACCGCCACCACGTCCACGCCAAGGCCGCCCAGGTGGTTGTCGTTGAGGGCGGCTGCCACGGCGGCCTCGTCCAGCAGGGGGCCGCGCGCGGTGTTGATGAGGATGGCCCCCTTCTTCATGGAGGCCAGGCGCACCCGGTTGACCATGCCGCGCGTGGCCTCGGTGAGCGGGCAGTGCAGGGTGACCACGTCGGACCGGGCGAACAGTTCGTCCAGCGAGACGTAGGCGAACGGCTCGTATTCCGGCATGGCGCGGGTGTTGGGCGAATAGGCCAGCACCTTCATGCCGAAGGCGTTGGCGATGTGCCCCACGCGCTTGCCCATGTTGCCGAAGCCCACGATGCCCATGGTCTTGCCGGTCAGTTCGATCTGCGTGGTTTCCCAGAAGCACCAGTCCTTGTTGGCGCTCCAGTTGCCCACCTTCACGCTGGCGTCGTGCCGGGCGATGCGGCGGCACAGTTCGAGCAGAAAGGCGAACACGTGCTGGGCCACGGCGTCGGTGCCGTAGCCGGGCACGTTGCACACCGGAATGGAACGCGCGGCGGCGGCGCGGATGTCCACCACGTCGTACCCGGTGGCCAGCACGCCGATGTAGGCAAGGTCGGGCAATGCCGCGATGGTGCCGGCATCCAGCGGCGTCTTGTTGGTCAGCACCATGTGCGCGCCGGCGGCACGTTCCAGTATCGCCTCGCTCGGGGTGCGGTCGTGCACCGTCAGGTCGCCGAGCGCGGCCACGGCGTCCCACGGGTTGTCGCCGGGGTTCAGGGTATAGCCGTCCAGTACGACGATACGCATGGTTGTGCTCCGAAAAAGTTTTTCTGTTGCCACGTGGCGTTGGGTCCAGTAAACGGGGACTTACCCTTTGGAATTCTACGTGAGAGCGCCGCCGGGGTAAAGCCCGCCGCCGCAAGCCGGGGGATCAGACACATACGGGACCGGAAACCATGGGCAAGGCGCATGCCGGGATGACGTACCAGCCGCTCCGCGTGGCCGTGGCCTGCACGGTTCTTCTGCTGTCGCTCGCCTGCCAGGCGGCTGCCGCCGCCTCTTCCCCCGCCATCCGTACCCTTCCGGCCCCCGGCGCCCCGGTGCGCCTCGGCATGTCCGCCCCGTTCACCGGCTCCGGCGCCACGCTGGGGTGCGAGTTCCATCGCGGCGCGGCCAGTTGTTTCGCGCGGGTCAACGCGGACGGCGGGGTGCACGGCAGGCGGGTGGAAATCGTGGCCCTGGACGATGGCTACGACCCCGAGCGCACCGTGTGGAACGTCATCAGGCTCATCGAGGAGGAGCAGGTCTTCGCGCTGTTCGGCCTGGTGGGCACGCCCACGGTCACGCGGGTGCTGCCGCTGCTGGGCGGCCACCCCGACCGCACCGTGCCGCTGCTGTTTCCCTTCACCGGGGCGCGCCCCTTGTCCCTGCCCCGCCACGAAGGGCTGGTGTTCCGCCTGCGCGCCTCGTACGACGCCGAATTCTCCGAACTGGTGGAACGCCTGAGCGGCGCGGGATGCACCCGCGTCGCCGTGTGCTACCAGGCCGACGCGTATGGCCGCGAGGGCTGGGCCGACCTGCGCGATGCGCTGGCCCGCCGCCGCCTGTCCCTGGCGGCGGAGGCATCCTATCCGCGCGGCGCGGGCCGCGACGCGGACTTCACCGAACAGGCGGGGCTGATCCTGCAGGGCATGCCCGACGCCGTGGTCTGCGTGGGCACGGACGCGGCCTGCGCGGCCTTCATCCGGGACCTGCGCGACCTCGTGGCCTCGCAGGCCGCCGGTCCGGTTTCCGGCCAGCCGGACCGGCCCGCCATTCCCGTGGCCATGCCCTCGTTCGTGGACAGCCGCCATCTGGTGCGGCTGCTGGCCGAAATGGGGCGCGCCGCCCAGCGCGACTACACCCGCGACCTGGTGCTGGCCGAGGTGGTGCCCCCGTGGAACGGCGACCTGCCCGCCGCCGTGGACTACCGCCGCGATTTCGCGGAAATGGCCGGTGCGCCCGAGGTGACGGCCCTGCCGGGCGGCGATCCGTCCCCCCGGCTTGGCGTGACCGGCGCACCGGGCGCACCGGGCACACCGGGGGAGCAGGCGGCGCAGGCCCCGGTTCCCGGCGAGATCAGCTTCGAGGGGTACCTGGCGGCACGGCTGGTGGTGCGGGCGCTGGAGCGCATGGGGCCGGACCCGTCGCCCGCCGGGCTGCAAGCGGCGCTGGCCGGGCTTGACGGGCACGACCTGGGCGTCGGCCTGCCGTACCGCTGCACCCCCACGCAGCAGGGGGTGGGGCTGGTGCGCTTCACCACCGTGCGCGGCGGCGTGCCCGTGGACCTGCCCGACTTTTCGGAGTGGCGGCGATGAGGCGCTCGCGCCTGTTCGGGCGCACCCTGCGGGGGCTCATCGTGCTGTTCGGGGTGTATGCCGCCGTCACGTCCATCTATTCCGGCTGGACCCTGCACACCCTGTTGATCCGCGAATACGAAAGCAAGGCCCTGGCCATCGCCCGCGCCATCGCCGGGGCGGACCTGGAAAGCCTGATCGGGCGCGACGTGATCACCGTGCAGTCGCGCATCGACCAGTTCCTGGGCATCGACGGGGTGTCCTACGTGCTGGTGGTGGACGGCCGGGGCGAGACCGTGGCGCACACCTTCGTGCCCGTGGTGCCCGAGCCGGTGCGCGAACTGGCGGCATCGCTGGCGGGCGCGCGCATGAACGAGGTCACCGTGCTGCGCGACCGGCTGTATCTGGATGAACCGGCAGGCGGGGCCGGGCGCGAGGTGATGCACGTGACCATGCCGGTCTTTTCCGGCGTGGGCGGCTTCGTGCACATCGGCATGGACCGGGGGCGCATCAGCGAGTACATCGACGGCGCCATCCTGCGCCAGCAGGGGCTGGGGCTGGCCTTCTTCGCCGCGTGCGCGGTGGGGGCGTGGGTGCTGCTGCATTCCATCTCGCGGCCGCTCATGCGCTTGACCGACCAGGCCCGCCGGGTGGCCGCGCACGACTTTTCCGCCCCGCCCGACCTGCCCGCCCTGAAGGCCAACGACGAGATCGGCGACCTTTCCCGCGCCATGGACACCATGTCCCGCGACCTGGCCGGACTGGTGGAAGGGCTGGAGGATTCGGTGCGCCAGGCCACGGCGGAACTGGGCGGCGCGCTGGAGCAGCTTTCCACCATCGTGGCGGGCATGGCCGACGGGCTGCTGGTCACGGACCCGCAGGGCCTGGTGCTGCGCAGCAACGCGGCCCTGTGCGAGATGTTCGGCCTTGACGCCGACCCCGACGGCAAGCCGGTGCGCGAGGTGTTCGGGTTCGTGGCGCCGGACGCGCCCTCTCCGCCCATCCATGAGTTCGCCTTTGAGACCGAGGACGGCGAGGACGTGGAGCCCGAGCCCGAGGTGCACGACAACGCGGCGTTGCTGGCCTTCCTGGCCGGGGCGGACGTGCCGGGCCAGCCCATGCCCGGAGTATCCTGTCCGTTGCCCGCTCCCGCCGCCGTGCCTCCGGAGGGCGCATACCCGTTCGGGCCGGGGATGGCCCTGCGCTCGGGCGAGGTGGCCGCCGTGCGGCGCGACGGCACCCCCTGCTGGGTGGAACTTTCGCTGGTGCGGCGGCAGGTGCTGGGGACCACCTACGGGATCTGTCTGGTGCGCGACGTGACCGAGCGCCGCCGCGCCCAGGAGGCCCTGCACCGCGCCCACGGCCTGCTGGAGCGCAAGGTGCGCGAACGCACCCGCGAACTGAGCCGCGCCAACGCCCAGCTGATGCTGGAAAACGCCGAGCGCCGCACCGTGGAGCAGGCCCTGCGCCGGGCCGAGTCGCGCTTCCGGGGCATCTTCGAGCAGGCCCTGGAAGGCATTTTCCAGAGCACGCCGGAAGGGCGCTTCCTCAGCGTGAACCCGGCCATGGCCCGCATCCTGGGCTACGACGGGGTGCAGGACCTGTTGGAAAG
Organism: Desulfovibrio sp.; assembly: GCA_022837365.1. GTDB lineage: Bacteria > Desulfobacterota > Desulfovibrionia > Desulfovibrionales > Desulfovibrionaceae > Cupidesulfovibrio. The sequence goes on from JALHHV010000073.1 coordinate 4,986, forward strand.
CGTGGTATCCATCGGAGACGGGATGTACGTGGACCCGGCCCGCCGCGACGAGTTCGTGGCCCGGATGGAGGAGCACGGGCAGGTCACCGCCTTCGAGTTCCGCGCCCGGCGCAAGGGGGGCGAACTCGTCTGGCTGTCGGTCAACGCCCGGCGCGTGCCGGGGGCCGACGGGGCCACCATGTACTACGAGGGCTTTCTGGAAGACGTCACCCTGGGCCACGAAAGCCGCGAACGCCTGGAACACCAGGCCTTCCACGACCCGCTCACCGGCCTGCCCAACCGCCTGCTGTTCCACGACCGCCTGCAAATGGCCCTGAAGCGCGCCGCGCGCCGCCGCAACTACACCTTCGCCATGCTGTACCTGGACCTTGACCGGTTCAAGGTCATCAACGACAGCCTGGGCCACGACGTGGGCGACGCCCTGCTGAAGGTGGTGTCCGGGAAACTGCGCGAGTGCGTGCGCGACGTGGACACCGTGGCCCGCTTCGGCGGCGACGAGTTCGGCGTGCTGCTGGAGGAAACCCCCACGCGCGGCACGGCCGTGCGCGTGGCCCGGCGCATCCGGGCGCACCTGGCCGAGCCGGTGCGCATCGGCCAGCACGAGGTGTTCACCACGGCCAGCATCGGCATCGTGCTGCGCACCGACCAGTACACCACGCCCGAAGAACTGGTGCGCGACGCGGACACCGCCATGTACCGCGCGAAAGAGCAGGGCCAGTCGCGCTTCAAGGTGTTCAACAAGCGCATGCGTGAAGAGGCGTTGCGCCTGCTGACCATAGAGACCGACCTGCGCCGCGCCGTGGAACGGCAGGAAATGCGCCTGCACTACCAGCCCGTGGTGGCGCTGGAAGACGGCGGCCTGCACGGGGTGGAAGCGCTGCTGCGCTGGACGCGCACCGAAGGGGGCGACATCTCGCCCGCCGAGTTCGTGCCCGTGGCCGAGGACACCGGGCTGATCACCTCCATCGGGGCCTTCGCGCTGGAAGAGGTGTGCGCGCAACTGCGCCGCTGGTGCGATGCGGGCCTGCCCCCGCCGGGGGTGGTGCACGTGAACATTTCGGGCCGCCAGTTCATGCAGCCGGGCCTGCCCCACGCCGTGGAAACCCTGCTGGAGCGCACCGGCACCGACCCGCGCACGCTGCGCTTCGAGGTGACCGAAAGCGTGCTGATGCGTCACGGCAGCCAGGCCATCACGGTCATGGCCCAACTGCGCGAACTGGGCATCCGGCTGTGCCTGGACGACTTCGGCACCGGCTATTCCTCGCTGGGCTACCTGAAGCGGCTGCCGGTGGATTCCATCAAGATCGACCGCAGCTTCGTGGCCGGGCTGGAGCACGACCGCGACGGGCAGGCCATCGTGCGGTCCATCGTCTCGCTGGGGCTGCATCTGGGGCTGGAGATCGTGGCCGAAGGGGTGGAAACGCCCACCCAGGCGGAAATCCTGGCCTCGCTGGGCTGCCGGTACGCCCAGGGGTTCCTGTACGCTCCGCCGCTGCCCGCCGGAGACCTGGCCGTGATGCTGGGCGCGGCGCCGTTTCCTCCCGCCGGGGGTGGCGTTTTCGCGGGTGGTTCGCTATAGCATGACACGCTGCGCGCAGACGCGCCGTCCGGTGGCCCCCCGGCCGGGCCAGCCGCATGGGCCGCCTGCGGGCGGCCGCGCGCCGCTTGCCGCGCTTCACACCGTCGTACCGGAACCCCCATGCGTTTGCGCCCCCTGCTGATCATCCTGTGCATCGTGCTGCTTGCCGCCGCCGGCGGCTATGCGGCGTTGCGCAGGCTGGTGGATTCGGAGGCGGCGGCGCGCCAGCTGGGCGAGACGCTCACCGGATTTACCGGGCACCCCAGCCGGGTGCAGGGCGGGGTGCGGGTGGTCTTCGACCCCGACCCCACGGTGGTGGCCCGCGACGTGGTCATGGAGCAGGCCACCACCTTCGCCGGGCAGGAACCGCTGCTGCGGGTGGGCGAGGCGCGGTTCAACCTGCGTCTGGCGCCCCTGTTTTCCGGGCGGGTGGAGGTGCGCGGGGTGGAGGTGGACCGGCCGCGCCTGGTGCTGCTGACCGACGGCGAGGGGCGCAATGGCTGGGATGGCCTGCTGGGCCGCCTGACCGCTGACGGGGCGGCCGCGCCGGACGCTTCCCAAGAGGAGGATGATTCCCCCGCCGATGCCGTACCGCCGCCCGCTCCCGCGCCCGCAGAAAACGGGCCGCGCATCGAATCTCCGTCCCCTCCGGCCTCCACTCCCTGGTTTTCTCCGCAGGTGGTGCTGACGGGCACCGCGTCGCTGCGTATCGACGATGCCGACCTGGAATGGCGCAACACCGGCACGGGCGCCCAGGCGCGCGCGCGTGGCGTGGATGCCGCCCTGGTGGCCAGGAACGGCCGTCTGGCGGAGGCGTCGCTGCGCCACGGCAGCCTGGAATGGGTTGCCGCGCCGCAGGCGCGCCCCGCCGTGCTGCGCGACCTGGACGTGTCGTTCACCACCCCTGGGGGCGGCTGGAAGGCGCTGCGCGACCTGGCCCGTGCCGACGCCACGGGCCGGAAAGTCCCGCAGGGCAGGGCGGGCGTGCTGCGCATGTCCTGCGCCTATGACGTGGCGCCGGGCGTCAACGGCACCCTGGGGCTGGAGGCGGCCGTCGCCCACGCCGGTCCCGGAGAACAGACTGCCGGGCCGGTTGGCGGCGCGCGCGACATCCTGTGGAGCCTGCTGCCCGGCGAGGCCCACGGTACGGCGCGGGCGCGCGGCCACGTGCCGCTGGGCGGGCAGCCCGTGCCCTTCGAGCTTTCGGTGCCGTTCGACGTGGAGCGGGGCGCGGACCCGCGCATCACCGGCGCGCGCCTGCAACTGGAGCAGGACGCCGTGGAGGTGACCGCCAGCTTGGGCGGACTCGGCAGCGGCGTTGCGACGGCGCGGGGCACGGCCGAGGTGCGGCGGCTCAGCCTGCCGCGCTGGTTCGGCTTCGCGCGCGACCTGCCCGTGGGCTTGCAGCACGCGCTGGACGCCCTTTCCGGGCATCTGGAATTTTCCCTTGACCGGCACGGGCTCCGCGTGCCCGTGCTGCGGGCCGAGGTGTTGGGCATGCCCCTGCACGGCTCGGGCGGAGTGGCCGACTTCGCCGCGCCGGTCATCGCCATCGACGTGGCCGGGGCGGACATCGACGTGAACAGGGTGATGCCCGAACTGGCCGGGGCCGACCCGCGTCCGCTGGTCCATTCCGGCCCGCCCGCCGTCGAAGCGGATGCCGGGGCTGCGGGCGAACCCCACGCCGCCGCCAAGCCCCCCCCGAAGGGGACCGCCACTCCGGCGGACGAGTTGCCCGACGTGGGCTACGACATCCGCGTGCGCGCGGAAAAGGCGCACGGCTGGAAGTTCGACGCGGGCGGGCTGGCCTTCCGCTGCTCGCCCTCGCGCGAGGGCACGCTGCTGGAATTCACCGCCGCCTCGTTCTACGGCGGCAC
>JALHHV010000536.1 GCA_022837365.1 Desulfovibrio sp.
CCTGTCCGACAACGGGCGGGCACGGCTTGATGCCGCGATGCACGAGGCACGGCAGCATGCCACGAACCCCAGCGATATCGAACTGTTCCTGCAAAACGGACTCAGGCAGGACGCGCCGGACTCGGAAGGCGTGCTGTACTACTGGGAAGGCGTCAAATGGTACGCGGACTTCGAGGAGATACGGTTCATCACCGACGTCATGGATGAACTTGACGTTGACGACTATCTCTTCCTGCGCATCGGCGAGGACGTTGACGATGCCGAGATTCTCGGCGGCTGGTGGGACAATCCCTTCGACGCGCGCCTGTTCCGGACCATCGATTTCGGCTAGGGGGCGTCGGCGCAGCCCCCTCGGTCAGCGCCAGCCCCAGGCGCACCGCTTCCGGATCATTCCAGGGTGATGCCAAGGGCGCGCATCCGGGCCTTGGCATCAGCATGGCTCACCACGCGACCTTCGCGCACGGCGTCCAGCCCTTGCTGCACCATGCGGCAAAACCGCGCATCGCGGTCAAGAAACTGCGCCACGGCATCCCTGATGACTGCGGCGCGCGTACTACCAGTGGTTGCGGCGATCTCGTCCAGCCGGTCCACGGTGGCCTTGTCAAAACGAATGCTCGTCGAATGCGGCATGATCACTCCGTAGCCATTCACGCCTGATCTGGCCGTATCACGGGTTCTTCCGAAACTTCGTGTCCACGCCCCACTGCGCGAAGCACTCCCGGACCTCATCATCCGATGCGAAGAGTCCGGCATCCGCCTGACGGACGCCTTCCGTGATGGCGGCCACAACACATTCCTCGTCCCGGACGTACCGCCGCACGGCGTCAGCCACGAGTTCAGGCACGGGCCTGCCCATGGCTCTCGCCAGAGCCTTCAGTCGTCCCTTCGTTTCCGGGTCGAGGTGCGTATCCCAATCGGCCATGCGTACCTCCCCATTCCGACGGCATACTCAACATCCCCAACCGACACAACATCAAGGAGCACCCCATGCCCCATACCGATTCGGGCCTGCACGCGTTGCAGCCCGTCGATCTCGACGCTGGCGCCGT
>JALHHV010000074.1 GCA_022837365.1 Desulfovibrio sp.
AGATTGTCGGCGGGATCGCCCGTTTTTTGGCGCAAAGAGGGCGCGCGCCAACCGGCCCGCGTTTCGACGTGGGAGGCCGGGTGCCGACCGGATTCGCGCGCGCCCGTCATGCGGGGCCGCTTCAGACGGCCCCGCCCGCTTTTTGTGTTATGGTGCCTCGGCCTTGACGGCTTCCAGGAATTCGGGATGCAGGAACTTCTCGGCCATTTCCAGCGTCACCGGGTTCTTGATGCGGCCCTGATCCTGCAGGAACTTGGCGACGGCCACGATGTCCCTGGCCGTGCTGCCCTTTTTCGCCGAGGTGCCCAGGTAGGCGTCGCTCAACTGTTCGTCGAGCTTGACGAGCACGGTGCCGCGCATCATGCGCCTGGCGTCGTCCACCGAAATGCCGCCCAGTTCCTCGGTAATGATCTCCGCCGACTTTTCGGGATTGGCTTCCCAGTACTCCATGGCCGCCAGTTCGCTCTTGATGAACTTCTTGACCAGTTCCGGGTACTTCTTGGCGAATTCCGGCTGCACGGAGATGAGGTCCCAGGTCAGGTAGCCCTGCCGGGCCATGTCCGCGCTGGTAAGCAGGACCTTGCCGCCGTTGGCCACCACGTGGCCCAGGGAGGGCTCCCAGATGTAGGCGGCGTCGATGTCGCCCCGGATGAAGGGGGCCAGGGCTTCGCCCGGGGCCATGTCCATGAGCTTGACCTTGCCGATGTCCACGCCCGCGTCGATCATGGCCTGCATGATGAGGTAATGGGTGGTGGACCCGAAGGGAGCCACAACGGTCTTGCCTTCCAGGTCCTTGAGGCTGTTGATGTTGCCGCGTACCACCAGGGCCTCCACGGCCCCGAGCACGTTGGCGTTCAGGATGCCCCAGTAGGTAAGGTTGCCGGAAATGCCGATGGCCACCGGCGGCAGGCCCACGTTGCCGAAGTCCAGGCTGCCCGACGCCATGGCCGTGTTGACGTCGCGGCCGGAATTGAAGCGGTACCACTCGATTTCGACGCCCATTTCCTTTTCGTGCAGCTTGAGATTCTTGGCTATGAGTTGGGCGTTCACCAGGGAAAGATAGCCGATGCGCACCTTCCTGGGTTTTTCCGCCGCAAGGGCGTACGCGGGGCCGATGATCAGGGCAACTGCCAGCAACGCACATATGAGACTGATCTTGCGCATGGTATTCTCCTTTCCGCAAATCCGGTTCAGGCGGGACGTTGCGATGTCACTCCATGTGCCGCGTCAATTGTACTTCCACTTCAGCAGCCGCCTGGCGGCGATCCTGAGGCAGGCGTCAAGGCCGATGCCGGTGGCTCCCATGGTGATGATGCCGACGAAGATGATGTCCGAGCGCATGAACTTGCTGGCGTCCCAGACCATCCAGCCTATGCCCTCGGTGGCCGCCACGATCTCGGCCGCCACCAGCACGGTGTAGGTGAAGCCGAGGCTGATGCGCATGGAGGTGATGATGGCCGGAGTGGTGGCCGGAAGAATGATCCTGTAGAAGACCTGGCGCGAATTGGCGCCAAGGGAGCGCGCCGCCTGGATGACCGACGGGCTGATCTCCCGGACGCCTTCCACGGCGCCGATGGTCAGCGGGGGAATGGCCGCGAGGAACAGCAGCAGGACCTTGGAAAGTTCGCCGATGCCGAACCACAGGACCAGCAGCGTGTAGTAGGCCAGCGGCGGGAGAGGCCGGTAGAATTCGATCAGATAGTCGAACACGGCCCGCACCTTGGAACTCAGGCCCATGGCCAGGCCCAGGGGAACGGCGAGGAAGCAGGCCACCACCCAGCCCAGCAGCACGCGGCCCAGGCTCACCAGGCAGTGGTACGCGAGCCCCTTGCCGTGATAGCCGGTGAAAATGGTTTCGTTGAAGCCCATCAGGACGTCATGGGGCGAGGGGATGAATATCTTGGGCACGACCTGTCTGCGCGTCACCTCGAACCAGACCAGGAATATGATGGCCAGGGTGGTGCAGGTGATCAGACTTTCAACCTTGGGCCGGTATCTGGAGAAAAACGCCTTGGGCTTTCCGGCGGAACCGGAGGGGGCCGTGCCCGGGGCGTGAGCCGGTTGTGCTGTGGTCTGGGTCATGGGCCACCTCGTTGTCGCAGCCGGTCAGGACGCGGCGGTACAGGGCCGCTCTGCCGGGGCTTACGTTCTGGTTGACGGTATGTGCTCGAACGCCTTGAGCGCCTCACTTTCCATGATGGCGAACGCCTCGGTCTGGATGTTCGCGAACTCCTGCGAAGCCTGATGCTCCAGAAGGCGCGGACGCTCGATGGCGACCGGCATCCGCTTCTTGATGGTCGCGGGCATGGTGGAGAGCAGGTACACGGTGTCGCTCATGAACACGGCCTCGTCCAATTCCGAGGTGATGAGCAGCATGGTGATGCCCGTGCTTTCGAACACGCGCAGAAAATACTCCTGCATCATCGCCCTGGTCATGGCGTCGAGGCCGCGAAACGGTTCGTCCATGAGCAGTATCCGCGGGTCGTTGATCAGGGCGCGGATAAGCTCCGCCCTGCGCTGCATGCCGCCCGAGAGCTGCCCCGGATACTTGCCCTCGAAGCCTTCCAGCCCGGTCAGGGCAATGAGTTCCCGCGCCTTTTTCGCCGCGGCCTTCATGTCCTTGCCCTGGATTTTCGGCCCGAAGAGAGTGTTTTCCCAAAGGGTCATCCATTGGAAGAGCGTGTTTTCCTGGAACACGGCAAGCCGGTCGGGGCTGGGGCCGGTGACGGGCCTGCCCATGAAGGTGCAACTGCCGCTGTCCGGCATGATGTAGCCCGCGAGGATGGACATGATGGTGGTCTTGCCGCATCCGGAAGGGCCGCAGATGCACGAAAAGGATCCTTCTTCTATGGTGAGCGAGATGTTGTCGAGAATCTGCTTGTTCCCGAAGGAGACGCAGACGTTTTCCATCCGCATTGCGTCAGCCATGGTCTGTCTCCGGTGTGTTGCGTGACCGGCTACGCGCCTTCGCGCTCACCGCGTTCAAAGGATTTCTTCGCCTCTTCGTGCACGGCTTCCAGGGTCGCCCGTTTGTATTCCAGGAATTCGGGCGTCTTCTTGATGGTGAAGTCGCGCGGCCGGGGCAGGTCCACATTGATCCAGGTCTTGAACTTGCCCGGCCGCGTGGTCATGATGCCCACCCGGTCCGACAGGTAGATGGCCTCGTCCAGGTCGTGGGTGATGAACATGACCGTCTTGTGCACCCGGTCGAAGACGTCGAGCAGGAACTTGTGCATGACGGCCTTGGTGATGGCGTCCATGGCCCGGTACGGTTCGTCCAGAAGCAGGGTCTTGGGTTCGTTGATCAGGGCCCGCAGGATTTCCACCCGCCGCTTCATGCCGGAAGAAATGCGGATGGGATATTCGTTCTCGTACCCGGCAAGCCCCGCGCCCCGGATGAGGTCCAGCGCCTTGGCCCTGGCGTCCCGCGCCGTCATGGCTCCGGTGCTCACCGGGCCGAAGACGATGTTTTCCAGCACCGTCATCCAGTCGAAGAGCGCCCCGGCCTGAAACACCACCACCCTGTCCGGCCCCGGCACGGGCACCTTGCCGGGAGCGGCGATGACCTTGCCGTCCATCAGGATTTCTCCCGCCGTGGTGTCCTCGAAACCGGCGGTCATGTTCAGGAGGGTGGTCTTGCCGCAGCCCGAAGGGCCGACAATGGCCACGAACTCGCCGGCCTTGATCTCGAAGCTGCAATCGTCCACCGCGCAGACGTTGGCCCCGCCGGGATCGTAGATCTTTACGGCGTTGACGACCTGGAGATGGCCTTCCTGGGTTTGCATGCGATGTTCCCCTTCAATTCCCCGCGCGTCCGCCGTGTGGCGCGGCAGAGCGCGCGGGGAGCCCGTATTCTTCTGAATGACTGCCTGGGTCGGCCTTGAACCCGTTCCCTACTTGAGCTTCTTCGGCTTGAGCCGGTAGGGATACAGTTCTTCGTAGTAGGGCAGGCAGTGCTCGTAGAGCATCTTGAGCATGGGCAGGTCTTCGAAGAGGGCGTTCACCACCTTTTCGTCGTACATGAACGCCTCGACATTCTTCTGCACGCCCGTGCTCTGGCTTACGTCGCCGTAGAAGCCTTCGCAGTGGTTGTACTCGGGCCGCCATTCCGGCGCCCACTTCATGCTTTCGGGCTTGTAGTCCACGCCGATGGCGTCGCACCAGGCGGCCATGATGCCTTCGGGATCGTTCTGGAAGTCGTCGCCGTCGATGACCAGGGGGGTCTTGCCGCCGTCAAGGGCGTGCAGGCCGAGCTCGGTCAGGCGGTGGAACATCCTGGACGAGGCCACCGGGCCGATGTCCTCGATGCGCAGCGCCCGCTGGGAGCCGATGACCTTCCAGAAGGACAGGATCACGTACTTGGGGTTGCGGATCTGGAACGTGTGCGTGACGCGGTGCATGAACTCGTCGTCGTTGATGTAATGATCGATGGCGTGGTAGGTGCACTCTTTCACGAACGTCGGCTTGGTTTCCGCGATCTGGTAGACCTTCGCCTTGATGCCCTCGTAGTCCACGGGCCAGCCCGCGTAGTCCTGGTGGGACTGGACGCCCTTTTCGTTGCGCTCTCTCCAGTAAAGAGGAAGCGTGGGCTCGAAGATGGTGTTGAAGTCTCCCCTGTTGGTGAGCGCTCGCATAAACACCGTGGTCAGGGAACGCGGGTACATCCAGTTATAGATTATCCTGTGCATACTGCTCTCCTGTGAAGGTTGTTGCAAAATGACGTGCCAAACCTTTCCGATGCGTTACCGGAGGGAGAGCAAGGCGTATGCCAAGGAGGCAAAGGACTGGAGCGAGCTTTTTCCCTTGAATTTACGGGTTGTTGTCACGGCGGAAAACCGCATTGGCAAACCTGTTGCGCGCCACGCCCTGTAGCATGCTACACCTTTGCCTGCCACAGAGGCGTAGCATGCTACAGATGCTCGACGGGGCGCTCGACAGCGAACTCCTGCATCCTGCGGTACAGGGTCCAGCGGCTGGTGCCGAGAAGGCGGGCGGCCTTGGACACATTCCAGCCGCATTTGGCCAGGGCGTTGACGATGCTCGCCCGGTCTTCCGCGGCCCTGCCCGCCGACGGGCCGGGCCGCCTGCGCTGGGCCTGTTCCCTGATTTCGGCCGGGATGTGCGCAAGGCCGATCACCTTGTCCTGGCACACCACGAACGCATGTTCGATGGCGTGTTCCAGTTCGCGCACGTTGCCAGGCCAGTCGTACTCGTGCAGGACCCGTAAGACCTCCGGAGACACGCCGTCGATGGCTTTCCGGTAGCTTGCGGAAAACAGCATGCAGAAGTGGTCCACCAGGGCGGGGATATCTTCCTTTCTGTGCCGCAAGGGCGGCACGTCCACATTGACCACGTTGAGCCTGTAAAACAGATCCTCGCGGAACTGCCCCGCGGCAATGGCCTTTTTCAGGTCCTTGTTGGTGGAGGCGATGACCCGCACGTCGACCTTGCGCGGCTTGTGCTCGCCCACCCGTTCGAATTCCCTCTCTTGCAGCACCCTGAGCAGCTTGAGCTGGATCTTCGCGGAAATATCGCCGATTTCATCAAGCAGGATGGTGCCGCCGTCCGCCGCTTCAAACCGGCCCTTGCTTTCTTTTTCCGCGCCGGTGAACGCGCCCTTGGCGTGGCCGAAAAGCTCGCTTTCCAGCAGCGTTTCCGCCAGGGCGCCGCAGTTGACCTTGATGAACGGCTTGTCCGCGCGCTGCCCCCCGTAATGCAGGGCATGGGCGATCTTTTCCTTGCCCGTGCCGGATTCGCCGGAGACGAGCACCGTGGCGTTGACGTCCACCAGGGACCGGAGCAGCCGGTAAAGCTCCTGCATTTTTTCGCTTTTTCCCACGATGCCCTGATAGTACTGCCGGTCCCGGAGCACCGTCTCAAGGCGCGTCAGGCGGGTGATGTCCCGGATGACAAGCACCGCCCCGACAAAGTTGCTGTTGCCGCTGACAAGAGGCGAGCAGTTTACCGTGGCGATTTTGCCCTCGGTGGCGTCCGGGCAGCAGAGTATTTGCCGGTCGTGTATCAGGCATCGTTCTTCCAGCGTTTTTTGCAGGGCTTCGATGCATCTTCCGGAACAGGAACCGATGCACTCGGCAAAGAGTCTGCCCTGCGCATCGGCAATGCCGCAAATGCGTCCCGCAGCCTTGTTGGACTCCAGGATGCGCAGGGAGGGGTCAACGGTTATGATGGCGTCCTGCACGCTTGAAAAAATGGACGCAAGGATATTGCGGTGCTCTTCAAGTTTCTCTTCGTATTTCTTGTTTTCGATGGTGCGGACGATAATCTGGGCGGCGGTGGTCAGGATGTACAAATCCTCGTTTTGCCAGGCGCGGTGATAGCGATGCTCGTCAAAGCCCACAAAGCCGTACAGTTCCCCCTTGATGAACAAGGGCACGTTGAGCGTGGACTTTATGCCTTCCTGCAAAAGATGCTTTCTGTAGCAGGGGCCGGGCATGTCACGGATATCGCGGTAGTTGATGATGTTGCCGGTTTCAAGCTGCCGCGTGGCCCACGGGATGGAAAGGACGAACCCGTCTTTCTTCCTTTCCCCCGCCGCATCCGGCTCATCCCATCCGCACAGGCAGCGGAACACGTCGTCAGGGGCGTTGTACTGAAAGACAAACACCCGGCTTACGTTCAGAATCTCCCCCATCTTGCGGATGGAGTTCGTGAGAAAACCCTTGATATCGTGCACCAGTACGGCGTCCTCCGATATCTCGGCCAGCATCTTTTCATAGGCTATGCGCTTTTCCAGAACTTCAGGGGGCAGCATACTTCACCTCGCTTGACGACAATGTCCGGCAGGGCGGCAAACGCCATCGACTGACGACAATGTCCGGCAGGGCGGCAAACGCCATCGACTGGGCATCGACTGGGCAACGACAGGGCAACGCCGGGGGCGCGGAACCCTGCCGGGCCACCGGCCCCCCGGCCCCCCGGCCCCAAGGATGGCTCACCTTGGGAAAAAGCAAGTTCCGTACCCATGTCCGGGCCGGAACGCGTCACGCGCCTCCCGCACCTCCCGCCGGTGCGCCGGACGCGGCCCCCCGCGCCCACGGCCTCCCGCCGCCTTGACTTCCCCTTTCATCCGAATGCGTTGGATTCCTTTTGATCTCAATATGATGTCGAAGATATGCACACCGTTGCGCACACTGCGTGCACAAC
>JALHHV010000537.1 GCA_022837365.1 Desulfovibrio sp.
GGCAGAGCCTAGAAAGACGGAGGCTCGAAGCGAAGCGTTGCGGTTTCGTCATAGGTACGCTGTTCGCGGAGGAGTTCGTCGTGCGCATGGCGGGCCGCCTGTTTTTCCTTGAGCTTTTCCAACAGCTTGCGTTCCTGGGATTTTTTCACCAGTTCGGCGCGGGCCTGCTCCGCCATCTGGGCCAGCATGCGCAGGCGCAGTTCGGCGTGGGTCAGGTCTTCGCGCAGGCCGCGCAGGAAGTTGCGTTGCAGCCAGAGTTCGTCGCGCGTGAGGCGCGCGTCTTCGTACAGTTTCCGCTCCGCTTCGGCAATGGCCGCGCGCACCGCGTCCACCTGGCGCTGCTGCGCCTCGTGGGCGGCCTTGGCGCGGGCGAAGGCCAGTTTGGCCTGTTCCTCCAACTGTTCCCGGTAGTCGAGAACCTGTTGCAGGCGGAAACGGAACGGGGGCATGGAGGGTCCCTTGGCGGTTGTTGCCGGTGCGGCGGCGTCGGAAAATCGCCGCGCCGCGCCCGGTGCCCCCGGAATAGCAAATACCGGGCCGCATGCGCCGGGTGGCTGGCGCGGCGGCGGGGAGGCTACGCCAGTATGGTGCCCAGCAGGGCGGAGAGTTCGCCCAGGATGATGCACGCCCCCAGGAAATCACCGTTCAGGCCGCCCTCGCGCCGGGCCAGCGAGGCCAGCCAGGCCACGGCGCAGGCGCAGGGCAGGGCGGCGGCCAGCACGGCGGGCGGCCCGGCCAGGGCCACGCCGGTGGCGGCGGCCACTCCGGCGCAGAACAGCACGGACGTGTGGGTGGCCCCGGCCGAGGTCAGGCGGCCCAGGGTGGAGCGGGTTCCGGCGGGCACGCAGGCGGCCAGCGCCACGCAGGCGGCGCGGCCCAGCACGGGAGCCCACACCAGCGCCCCGGCCCGGTCCATGATGAGGACCTCGTGGGCCAGCACTACCTGCCCCAACACCCCGAAGACGATGCCCAGCACCCCGAAGGCGCCGATGCGGCTGTCCTTCAGGATGTCCCAGAACCGGTCGCCGGTGGCGGAACTGCCCCAGGC
>JALHHV010000538.1 GCA_022837365.1 Desulfovibrio sp.
GCGTTCAGCGCGAGGCGGCCAGATACGCCTCGCGCAGCAGGGGCGAGGGCATCTGCTCGGCCAGCAGCAGGTAGATCAGGCGCAGGTGGTTGCGGCGGATGTCCCCGGCCTGGGCGAGGCGCTCGGCCACGACGCCGTCCGGCAGACCGCGCAGCCGGGCCGTGAAGTCGCGTGCCCGGTGGCGCGCCCGGTGGGCGGCGTCCACCCTGGCCAGCCCGCTGGCGGCGATGCGCGCGCACCGGGCGGGATCGGCCAGTGCCGCGCGGGTCACCTTCAGCAGGCTGTCGATGTCGTCGGGTTCGTACAGCAAGAGGTCGCGCCCGTCCTCGAACAGGTCGGTCAGCCCGTGGCCGGTGCGCGGGGTGACCAGGCACCCGCCGCAGCCAAGGGCCTCGAACACCCGGAAGTTCAGGTCGCCGTGCTCGCAATAGTTCAGCAGCAGCCGCCCGCGCGGGTACAGCGCCCGGTAGTCGCCCCGCGTCACATGCAGGCCGGGCAGGCGTTCGCCCAGCCGTTGCAGGAAGGCGTGGCGCGCCGGGGTGCGCGCCGCGTCCACCGTGCCCACGAACAGCAGGTCCCATTCCGGCGCGGGGGGGCGGGGCAGGTCCGCGTCCTTGGCGAAGGCGGGCGTCCACCAGATGCGCTCGTCCGGCAGGCGTCGGCCGGTCACCAGCGGGATGTGGTCGCGCAGGCTCATCAGGCACACGTCGAAGGCTTGGGCGTACAGTGGGTACCAGCTGTGGATGTGCGAATCCACGCAGTAGAACACCGTCAGGCACGGGAACGATTCCATGCCCAGCACGAAGGGGGGGCGGCTCTTGTCCGCCACCACCACCACGTCGGGTTTCCAGCCCGCCGCGCGCACCAGATCGTCCCAGCCGAACACGGCCACCTGCTGGAAGTCCATGGCGTGCACCTGCCAGCCCTCGTCGCGCAGGGCCTGCGAAAAGAACGGGCTGCCGATCCAGAGCAGCTTGCGCAAGGGACTTTGGTGTTCGCCAGTCATGGCCGGGGTATACCGTGCCGTGGCGGCGGGCGCAACGCGGGG
>JALHHV010000539.1 GCA_022837365.1 Desulfovibrio sp.
CTGTTGGACCGCACCGCAGACCCGTGGGAAACGCTGCTGCCGCAGTACCGTTCGGTAGTGCAGAACTACCGGCTCATCGGGGCCAACCGGCGCATCCTGTGGCCGCAGGGCGGGCCGCTGTACTCGGTGGCCGCCGTGGGCCAGGACGGGAGCGGGGCCATCCTGTTCCTGCATTGCCGCGAGCCGCTCACGGCATGGCGGTTCGCCGCCATCCTGCTGGCCCTGCCCATCGACATCCGCGACGTGATGTACGTGGAGGGCGGCCCGCAGGCCGGGCTGTACCTGCGCACCCCCGTGCGCACCGACATCTGGATGGGCCGCCACCCGGCCGACTTCTGGAGCGGCGGCAACGCGGCCGCCCCCCTGCCCAACGTGCTGGGCGCGCGGCGCAAGGCCACGCCCCCGCAGCCCGGCCTGTTCCCCGACGGCCGGGAACGCCCCACGCCGCAGTTCTAGGACGCGCGCGGCGTCCCGGCCCCCCGGGGTCCGGGCATACGGCCACGGGAAACCTGCGCCGTCACCCTGTCCGCAGACATTCCGCAAAGAAACGCAACACGTCGTCCCAGGCCCTGGCTTCTGTACGCGGGCAATGCCACGACGCCGACGCGTCGAACTCCGTCCCGTACGCCGCGTTGCAGAAGCCGTGGCCCGCGCCCGCGTGCAGCACCATCCGGCAGTCCACGTCCGCCCCGGCCATCTCGCGCGCGAAAGGCTCCACGTCGCGCAGGGGGATGACGTGGTCGCGCCCGGCCAGATGCACCAGCACCGGGCAGTGCGCCACGCCGGGCGTTGCCTGCCGCGACGAGGAAAGGTAGCCGTACACGCTGGCCGCGCCGCACAGGGGCGCGCCGGAGCGGACCAGTTCCAGCGCGGCCCCGCCGCCCAGCGAAAAGCCCATGGCCAGCAGACGCCCGGCATCCACGCCGGGCACTCCGGCCAACGCGTCCAGCCCGGCCCGCGCGCGCAATTGCAACAGCGCCCTGTCGTCACGCAACGGGCGCAGGCAAGCGCTGGCCTGCTCACGGTCGGCCGGGCGCAGCGCCTT
>JALHHV010000075.1 GCA_022837365.1 Desulfovibrio sp.
CACTGTCTGCGCCAGCAGCCGGAACGGCTGCCTCCCGGCTGCCCGGAACACTTCTGTCGGGGTTTACCCCGGCAGAGGTGTGGAGGAATAGCGGCCGGGGATAACCAAGCCGTAGGCTTACCGAGGAGCGGAGCGGAGTAAGCGAGGCTGGCGGCTTGTCCGACTGCCTCGCTTACGGAGAGAGAGCGACCCAGCACCGGCAGGTGCCTAAGGCGGCAGGATGCCCGCACTGCACCGACGCTGAATGCGAGAGATGACGGTCGAGAAGCACAGACGGTCTTCGTGGCGGCACTTTGCGCCCACGAACACCACCTAAGCCTCCTGTTGAAGAACGTAGCGGAAGTTGTGGTCTCCGGAGCTTGCGGAGGAGACGACAACTGGAGCGGGGACGGCACGGCACTGACGGTCCTACGAAGACGCGCAAAGTGCGGAGTGAGCGACGGAGGGGAGGGGTGGTCCCCTCCCTGAGCGAACTCCTCTCCTGCCGCCGCCTCGCCCGGGAGTTCGGAGGTAGAACCCTCGCAACTTACTGACGGAGCGTACTTAACATAATCCGGATTGTGCTAACCCGCAGCATGCAGGACGTTGGGGCGGGGCAGTGTCCCGTCGAATAATGATGCCCTTCAAGCGGGTGATGCCGGTCGAGCGAGGAGTTACACAATCCCGATGGGATTATGTTAATGTTCGCGGATTCGGGGCAGGGACGGCCGTGCTGGCACTGCGGCTCCCGGGCGTTTATGCTCTCCCCTCGGGGAGCTGGAGGGGGACTGACCAGCACGGCGAGCTGGCGGTTGTGGAGCAAGCGCAGCGAGCGGAACAACCGACTGCTGGCCGTGACCTTCTTTTCTTAATGCGCGAAGCGCGCCGCGGAACGGCCGCGAGTCTCTGACCGGAGTGGCTTTGCCCGTAGGGAAGAGTCTCGCAGTGGAGCTGGCACAAGTGGAGTTCGTAGGGGCGCTCTGTGCCCCGGAGGACGGAACCAAGCCTTCTGAACGGAGCTTTAGCGTAGTGAAGAGGGCTTGACCGCTTTATTGTTACATCGTGCCCAATCCCTGCAGCAGGTCCATTAATGCTTCTTCTTCAGTGGCCACGTATGGCTTTCGGGATAGAATCATCCTGGCAATCTTGACGCCATCATCGACCTTTGTGATTTGCTGGAAATATGGCTTCCCGAACTCCGGCCAGACCAATTCGGCCTTATCTCCCTCATTGACCAATTCCATATAGACGACTACTTTCCAACCATGATCGGCCTCATATCTCTTGCAGCCGTTGACCCTGATTTTCATTTCGTTATCCTTGACGGTCACGGTCCCTTTCTCAAAGTCCATGTCAATCTTGGTGATTTCGACTGACGGAATGCGCATCTGCTGGGATACGATGGCGTGGTCCTCATAGGAAATGTATCGAGGCGTGGCGTAGATTTCAATGGCCTCGACGTACATACGACCGCTATAGTTCAGCGGATTTGTGCTTTGGGCGTGGCCCAGGATGCCGGATAGAACCAGCATCACGATAAGAATTGTTCGTTTCATTGGATGAAGTATTATTAAGATTGAATTTCAGCGGATTCCTCGTGGACTTCAACGAGGATGACAGGGAGTCCCATGCCACCAGACAGCCCTTCAAGGCGACTGGTTATCCATTCTTGACCTTTCTCCGGGCGGTCTTTGAAGAACTTGGCGGTCAGACGCTCTGCTCCGCTGATGATGAGGGCGCGGACGAAGCGGCGGTTGATGATGCCGGTGGCCTTGCGGTAGACCACTTCAAACTCGGGGTTCTTCTGATCCAGGACATATACCCTGCCGACTGCCTTCTCCTGAGAAATCAAGGATTCGATGGTCTCTTTGTGGCCGTCCAGAGAGACGCAGAGGACGGAGGTGTTCCACTTCTTGCGGAGGTCATCGGCCATCTGGGCAACGATGAAGGATTCGCTCACTTCGTCAGTGGCGTTGATGCGCTGTACACGACCTTTTTCGTAACCGGGGATTTGATTGATTATTTCTGCCATATCTTACTTTTTTCGGCAAAAATAACCGAACCTTCGGCAGAAATTCGGCAGAAGCTAAGAAATAGCGTTAAAAACGGAAATATTTTGGCAGGTGGTGCTGCCCAACTGGAGCTGTTGTCCCTCAGTTGCGTGAATATGGCCGAAGAGATGCCACTTGGGTTTTGCCTTCAGAACGAAGTTGAGTATCTCCGGGGAGCCCAGATCTTCATCGAGGACGCCGTATGGTGGATAATGAGTAACAAGGATGTCAAGATCGATGGGGATATCTTCATCGGCAATCCTTGCGTTCCCGGAAACAGTGCCGATAATTACACCGTCGCAATCCTCTACGGCATCCTGCAAAACAGTGATGCCGGCAGCCTCAAACTTGCGTATGATGTCATTGGCTTGGTTCAGGTCAAAAGATAGTTCATGGTTGCCCGGGACAAAGAGTTTCCATTTGGCCGGAAGCGCCCCGAACCAAGAGATGAAATCATCATACTCGACGCCTTTTAGATCATCCTCCACGGCATCACCGGCACAAATGACAATATCTGCATTCTCCGGCACCTGCAGGTGGCGATGATTGCCGTGGGTGTCGGAGAATGCGAAGATGGCCTTATTACTGGTCTTGATGAGCATCGTTATATGATTTCATCGAAACGATAGAACTGGCGTATGCTTTCAGGTAGATTCATTAAGAATTTGTGGTTCGCTTCTGAACCGAGAACGCTCTGATACGTCATTAGATTGTTGATAATGAGTCCCTTGCCATCTTCCTCTGCGCAATGAGCAAGCCCTTTTTGTAAAATGCTATATGCATCTTTATAAGATTGGTATTTATCAGAAGCCTTAGGAACTCTATCTCCAAATTTGAAGAGGATTTCTCCAAGAACGACCTTCTTCCCGCTAAAGCAATCCTCTCCTTTCATCAACTCGGTGGTAACGCCGAGATAGTGGGAGATCATCTGTTTGACTCCCTCGTTATAGAAAGACTTATCTTCTACGCTATCAAGAAAGCGCTTTGACTCCTTTTCCACTAAATGGACACCAGCCTCTTTGAGTGTGCCTGCTAGTCTTTCATAAATCTTGTCATAGTAATCAACCTTCTTCACTTCAACAGGCTTGCTCCCTAGATACTCAGAGAACTTAGATTCAAGGTACATAATGCAGTTCTCGCCTAATAGGACCACATCAACATTGGAGTAATTACCACTACCAGGACTTACCTCATTTTTAACCTCAAATCGGCTCTCTATAAATTTCTCCTCTTTACCATTAACCGTCAAATAGATGGGGTTGTCTTTACTGACCGAATAGAACACCAGTAATGATGCAAGCGATGAGGAGTGAAGTGTCGTAATCTTATTAGCCTCTTGTCCATCGCCGCTGATAGCTTGCACGAACTTGGAGCAAAACGTCGGATCGTCAATCTTGAAGATATCCTTTATACAGTGTCCAGCAAAAGCGAGTGACCAAGGAGACTCTTTGCCCTTGGAATAATTCGATTTTAGCTGTACGTTACCGGAAGTAAGGAACGCGTTGCCTTGAAAAAACTTATACAGGCCTTTTGATTTGGCAGATTCGTCCAACCTCTTGCTATTGCTCATCATCATAATAGGTGTTTAATTGATTGATCGTTTCTTTGATTGCTGTACGAAGCGTTTTCGGTTCCAAGACTTCAATGGTATCACCAAACGAAAGAATATCCTGCTTAAAGTCATAGTCAGGAGCAAGGTTGTAGGCAAAGACGCTATGGTCACGGTGTGTTTCGATCTCTTCCTGGCTGCTATGCAGTGGAAGGGAGCGGAAGTAGCGAACCTGTTTGCCGTGGACCTTCAAGAGGACCTGCTGGCTCTTCATATCGTCATACTTGCGCACTCCGTATAGAGACTGGAACCAGGCCTTGGCATCCAGACCTTCCGGTACCTTGAACGTATCGGGAAGTATCTCCACCTCGAGCATCCGATCAAGCGCGTACATGTGTGGTTTGAAGTCCTTGTCGTAATCCTTATGGCCATACAGATACCAACGGCGCTTGAATTCTCTGATAAAGTACGGCTCCAGCTCGAAGGTCCGTTCCTCGTCCATCCGGTAGCCCTGGTAGCGAACCTTCAGCTTCCGATTGTCACGGATGGCCTGGATGACGGTGGTCAGAAACTGGTGGCTGGAAGGCACATTCTCGAAGAAGATTCGGTCTTTCATGCCAGCGCTCTCGTTGAGAAGGGAGTTCAAGCTAAGGGCATCCAGCATCCAGGCGCGGATACCTGTGCCGTCCATATCTTCTTCGTTGACGATGCTATAAGTGTTGTCTCTACGGTCGCAAACAATCTCGATACCGAAGATGTCGGATATTGCTTCAATATGATTCGCGAACGTGCGCGCGGCAAGGTCACTGCCGAATTCGTTTACCGTACTCCGCCTCCATAGTTGCCTAAGTTGAGCCAACGTCTGCGGCCCGCGGCTCTGGAGCGTTTCCAGTAGCCAAATGTAAGATTTGAAATAATTCTTTGCCATATCTGACCACAAAGATAGCCATATCTTCGGCAAAATAATGGCAGAATATAGAAAAAGTGCATTTGCCTGAATCTTGCCGAAGCCCCGATTACCTTTGTCGCCAGAAAAAGAATAAGAGTATGGAAATAAAGCAACTTGAGCCAAAGGACAAAGTGCTCACCTTCTTTGGGGAATTCAAAAGCGCAACAGTGGAAAGCGCAATCAAGGAAATCGTCAAAATCAACATCTCTGACCAGGAATACCTGAAACAGTGTCGGCAATGGGCCATTGATAATGGACAAGATCCGTCGCCGGCCAAACTTACGCCAATTGAATTCTATCTCTCCACCTATGGCGGTGCATGCTATGATGGTTTAGCGCTACACGATGTCATCAAATCATCAAACACACCTGTTGAAGTGATTTGTACAGGGAAGATCATGTCAATGGGCGTCATCGTCGCCTTGGGCGCTAAGGTGCGCAAGGCGTACCGAAATACAACCTTTATGATTCACCAAGTATCAGGCCTCTCGTTCGGAACACTCCGGGAGATGGAGGATACCGTGGCTGAAGCTTCCCGTATCAACGAGATTCTTTTCAGTATCATTAAATCCAAGACGAAGGTAACTGAAGAGCAGTTGAACGAGGTCCTGCAGAAGAAGAAAGACTGGTTCATTACAGCCTCAGAGGCCCTGGAACTTGGGATTCTGACGGAATTGCTGTAGGAACGTCGACAATACTACTAACCGAACGTTTTCTATGATAAGATGGCGGAAAGAATGAGGATGCCCAGGATGATAATGATCCAGATGAAGGACCAATCGACGTCTTTCTTCTTCCTGCCGGTTGCCTGAACAGCCGGTTTGGGTTTGATCGGCTCCGGCTGGAGTGAAGGATTCGATGCAATTGATGCCATTGCTGCTTCGGACGGCAAGTAATGCTCCCGAACGGCGGCCAAGAGTTCCTTTGCCTGCGCAATCAGTTTCTCACACTCAACGACTTCATCTTCCAGTTCCTCGCTGTCCTCGAAATCGCCTGGATATTCTTCTTCTCTTTCCTCATCATCGTCAATGGCCTCGACCGGAAGATTGGATATGAGAAAAATGACATCGGCCTCTATCTCGTTCAACTTACTTTCCAAATCGACGGGGTCGAAGGATAGGTCGGTGAGATAGTCTTTCTCGGTCAAGGTCGTCAGGAACTCTACTCCCAGACGAACTGCTGCTGATTCATTCTCGTACATAGGCGTCAGTCAAAGATTTGTTCCCATTCCGCGGATAGCTTGTCCAGGTCGCCCCAGCCATAGTTCTTGTTGCTCCCACTGGTCTCCGGTAAGCGCAAAACCTTCACATTGGCCAGTGCAGGATTCTTTTTCAAGTCTCTCTCGATCTGCACACCGAAGTCGTCATATTTCCCGAAGCCGTTGATGGCGACGACATTGATGGACGGATGCTTGGCCATGAAGCCAAGTATGTCGTTGGGCTTACCATCACGAATGTCTTTGTCGTTGCTGCTGTCAGGGCGAATGGCGGATTGGTAGTAATCCCACAAAGCGATGTGATGTTTGGACAGAAATGCTTGCTTCTGCTCATAACCAATCGGCATCTGTTCTCCTTTGAGACGGCTTAATACCTCCCAGATGCGGTTGGAATTGGAATAGTAATACTGCTTATGAGCCAACGATTCGCCTCCCGGGAGTGTGCCGAGAATTAATATCTTCGGCTCATCACACATCAGCGGAGGGAATCCGAAGGTCCTTGCAAACTCCAAGTTCTTTTGCTCGCTTTTCTTGTAGAATCGCCAAGGTTTCAGGTCTTGCTCCTTCTTCTCGTCTTTCAGGTTGAGCCTGGTGCTTTGTATGATCTCCTTCGGCTCAGTAGACTCTTCGTCCTTCCATATCACCCTAAGGCCTTCACCGCTGAAACTCTGCTCTCCGAACATATCTTCCCAGAGATATGACGGATGCGTTTCGACTTTGCCGTTGTCCCTTCGATATGATCTGATAAGAAATGAAGCACGATACTCCTTATCTGGATTCTCGAAAGTGACATCTATGCCAAAGGTATGCGGATACAATGAGCCTTTGTTCGGGAAATATGGAACATCGTATTTGCCGGTCTTCCTATGAATCATTTTCTTATCCTGCATCCAAGCTTCTTCCCGAGCCTTCTCTCCATAAAGATAGAACTCAATATCGACGGGATAGATTCTCGTCTTTTTGTTCACGAGGAAGTAGCCACCCCAGAAAACGACTTCTGCTATCTTCCGGAACTCCTTAATGATGGTCTTCTCATTCGCCTCACGGGCGTTGAATTGTAAGCTTCCTCCGGTGACCATTCGGGTTCATCGGCAAGGATATTCCAGCTGACGCAATTGAGGGCGCCGCCGTCCTTGATGATGTCCCAGCAATCGCGTACGAGACGAACATTGTAATCGGGATAGAACTTCTGGATCTGCTCGACGGCCATCTGGTCTTCTTCGATACCAAGCCCAGGCACAAAGATACATTTCTCCGTCTGCAAGAAGTTGATGTACGCCCAGTTGATCTTGAGGTGCTTGTTGGTGCCGTAGCGCAGTTCTTCCACGGTGAAATGCTCGGACAGCTCCTTCCGCAGTTCTTTCCCCAGTTTCGGGTCAAAATCGGCATAGTTGTTCAGGAGGACGCGGTTTCCGTCGATCCAGCGGACCATTCCGTCTGCATGGCCATAGCGATCATATCGGTCTCTGGAAATCAAAACGATCTGCGCTTGGAAGTGATTTTCCAGCTCTCTGAGCAAATCCTTATAGAAGCGCATCGGGTTCTCCTTGATGATTTTGTCGGTCATAATGACCTTGTCGCCACACTTTACCACGTTGCCGCCGTCCATAATGATGTCAGTTGTGACGCATTCGAGGTTCATTTCTTTGCAGATGCCCTTATAATCAGGGATAAAGTCCTCGAATCCATAGAGGTAGTCAGGGTGATATGCATACTGCAGGAAGCGGCCCTTATCGAGCTGGATGGGCATATAATCCCGCGCCCAGATATGCTTCTTGGACTTGGTGAGAGGAAGAGTATGCAGATGGACACGCGCAGAGTCGAGTTCGTCAAGAATTCTCTTGAATGCGGGCATATAGTGCTGCAGGCCTTCGGCCAGGTACACAGCGTTGGTTTGTTTATCCGAGATCATATAGGTTATTGTATGCTTCAATGTCAAATCCGTGTTCTATAGCCAGGTTCTGCCAAGCATCGGCCTTCCTTTCGTCCTCTTCTACTCCCAGGCCGAACCTGTAGCACCGGGAGACGTTGAATTCGGCGCAGGCTCCACCGCCATGCTCTACCGATTTCATGAACCACTCATAGGCCTTTTTGAGGTCTTTTTTGACCAAAATGCCGGTTTCATAGCTCAGGCCAAGGTCGTTCATCGCTGTAGGTTCGCCACAATCTGCTGCCCAGAAGCAAAGCCACATTCCCAGGCTCTTGCTGATTTTGTTGAACGTGTTCTCCAGAACCAGTTGGGCATAATTGGCGGCCGCGTGGATGTTCCCTTTCCAGATGGCCTTCCACATCCAGAACTCGGCAAGCCGGAGGTTCTTCTTTACGCCCGTTCCCAACAGATAACTGAAGGCGTAGTTGTTCATGGCATCAGGGTCTCCTTTGCGGGCCAGCTTCCGGTAGATTTTAGTGGCGGTGTCATAATCCCGCTCGCCGAACCATCCGTGACAAAGACCATAGGCCAAATCGTTGCCAGCAGCAAAGTTACCCAATTCATAGGCTTTTTCCAAAAAGTGCCTGCCCATCACGGGATTGTCGTTGGCCAGGAAACTATACGCTTCCTTGTACATGTACTCACCTTCATTCTTCGGTTCAAACCCTTTCAACTCGTTTGGCATTGACATCAGACTGGTGGTCCTTCCGTCGCTCTGAAAACCCCGGTCTCCCAGATCGGAGTTTCTGTCTAAAATTAAATCTAAATCAATAATATTCATACACTTATGCGTTTGTTTCCGCAAAGGTATGAAGCCAATTTCGGGAGGGCAAATCTTTTCTGTTAAAAGATGTTAAAGGTTATGAAAGAGTTATTTATAGCAAAACCAAGAACTATTCTTCATCTACTATTCTTTTAGCATAACGCCTCAGACTTTTGGGCAGGTGGAGTTCGGCTTCGACCTGGGCAAGATTTCACGATGCTTTCTGGCCTGTTCTCGGGCGTATTCGCGGCTCTCGCGGCGGAGGGCAGTCCATTTGTCGTATTTCTCCTTTGCGGCCCGTAAATCGGCCTCTATGCGGTCGATGGTGGCATCTGTATTCTTGCCGAGTTCGCATTCCCAGACGGTGATGACGGTCCAGGCGAGGGTGTCGAGGCGCTGGGCGTTGAGTTCGTCGCGGGCGATGTTGCGGGCTATCTTTTCTTTCCAGAATCCGGCGTTCGTCTTGGGTTCGACGTACTTGGTGCAACCGCGGTGGCCGTGCCAGAAGCAGCCGTTGATGAAGATGACGGCGCGGTACTTGGGCAGGACGAGGTTGCGCGCTCCGGCACTACGGCTCCCGGGCGATTATGGCCCCTGGGGGCGGTGGGGGATAAACCAGCACGGTGAGCTGGCAGTTGTGGAGCAAGCGCAGCGAGCGGAGCAACTGACTGCTGACCGTGACCGCTTTTCCTTATTTCTGCGGGGAGGGCGTCAGCAAGTTTGTGGGCGGCTTGTCCGGCCACAATCTTGCAGCGAAGGGTGGCATTGAAGGTTGCCTTTCCGG
Source organism: Desulfovibrio sp. (assembly GCA_022837365.1). Lineage (GTDB taxonomy): Bacteria > Desulfobacterota > Desulfovibrionia > Desulfovibrionales > Desulfovibrionaceae > Cupidesulfovibrio. The sequence continues at coordinate 9,222 of JALHHV010000075.1, forward strand.
GCGGCTCGTCCGTCCCGGAAGGGCAAGTACCGCTTTCCTTATCGGCCCACATATCGACACCGTCCGCAATCGGCCTTTATCTTCCCATTGGCACTGCGTATTCTGCGTATTTCGCGCATTTTGCGCAATCCGAGCATCTCTATTACAAGAACCAGAGGTTTGTTTTGCCGAAAGCGGGGAGTTCTTCTTTGCGGAAGTGAGGAACTATCTCTGCGACCATCTCCGGGTATTTGATGGTGATGGGCAGATTCTGTTGCTTAACAGACTTCCAATACATCCGGCTGAACTTGTAGACCTGGTTAAGAAGGGCACGGGCTTCGTCCATGCGCAATTCTTTGTCCTCGGGGGCCGCGTTATTATAGACCTTCTTCAGTTTCAATTTGACTGGGAAGAGGAAATCGTATCTGCCAGGCTTATCATAGCGGGCATTGTTATACAACAAGAATTCGTTGTACGAGAGCCTGACTATAGTGCCGCTCTTCGGCATAAGGCCAGGGTCTTCAGTATCGAATCCGACATAATCAGATGCCTCAGTTTTATTGATGGTGACGATATATACCGGGATAGAGAAACCGAGTTTATACAGCATATCCGTAATCTTCGCAGAATCCCTTTCTTTCATCGTCTTATAATAATGAATGATTACACGGTCGGGATTACCGCTCTCAATAACGAAATGGCCCAATGCCTTACGAATATCGCCCACAAGGCTGTCAAGGTCATCATCTCGATAGCAGTCGAAGTTCTGGAAAACACCTTCATTATTGAAGCAGAAAGCACTACCAATGTATCTCTTACCAATCTTCTCGGACTTGAATGCCCCGACACCTATGATAACGTCGTTACTTTTCTTGCGTGTCTGCAACTGCCAGGGGATGCCACCTATCTTGGCAAGTATTGCGGTTTTGATATTGGGAAGATGGAACTGGAATGCATTCTTGCCAGGGTTCTCGTTGTAAATAGCCTGCGAGGTGACCCCTTTCTCCAGCAGCATTTCCTTGACCTTGAAATATATGTCGTGCCTCTCCGGGTTAGGGTCATCACGATCTACTGGACTGATGTAGAGAGCCACGTAGAAGGCGTTGTCATCCCACTGCTTCTTTGCCAGGCCTGCTCGTATGTCCTCGACAGCGGTCTCAACTGATTGAAAAAAGATGCTTCCATTCTTGTCAGTGTTAAAAGGCTGCAGGATGTCGTCCGCAAGCGATTTGTATTTCTGAAAGTACGCACCGGTGGAAGGATTCTTTACCATTCCGTCTTTCAGAATGCAGTAGAGCGACCGGCAAACATCCTTCTGACTCTCTTGAGCGATGAAAAAGAAGCGGACGTTTGTTTTTTCTGTTGCACTGTACGGACCGTATCCGCCTCCATTTCGATTGCCGAATAAGCCGGTGTACGGGTCGAAACTAATCTGGCTGCGGCCGAAGAGCAGCACGTTGGAGCCCTGTGTTACCTCGGTTAGCTTGTCGTCAGGCACCGTGATGAAATCATTGCAGGTTATCTTCAGTACTGTGGAGTTGAATTCTTCTGTGTATAGATACTCTTTTGCGAATGAACGAATCTTGGGCAGGGTGTCGGCATAGCGGTTAGGAATCTTCTCATAATGCTCAATGACACCGAGTTCTCTGGACAGCTCCTTGTTGACGACTGGAAAGATGGAGGAGATTTCTCGTTTTTGCTCGGGAGTGAGGTCCCTTACTTTAACCACTTCGTCTCCAACAATAACCTTATAGCGTGTTGCTTTGAGGTCAAGGGCGGAAAGGGGTGTGTCATATACGATGGAGTGCCCATTGTATGACACGAGCAATTCCCATCCTGAAGTGACGGTCTGGTCTTTGGGTACAATGGAGAAACGGAGGTACTGCGTGCAGCCTTCCTGCTTTTGTTCTGAGTCCTCAATCCAGACTTCGATGTTGTCTACGAAATCATAACCGACAATGGCACGTTGTCGGAAATAGTCGTAAAGACGTTGTTTTAAAACGCTTTTAGTCAGATCCCGATCAGCACCAAGGCGGATGCGGGCAAAGTAAGAATCACCAAAACACTCACGAGCGTTGCTGGTGATGGAGAAATAGAGACGGCGGGTGGCGGAGAGGGTGGGCTCAGCAGCCCACAGTTCGGGACACTGGTCTTTGAATAGACTCCGGATGTGTCCGTGTTCTTTTCTTTCTCTGTTCACCTCAAGGTCGATTACGTCTGTGATAAAATCGACCGATAAAATGTTGATAATCATAATGTTTAAAAACTTAAATTAAACACTCGGTTCGATAAAAACGATAATTGGCAATAAATAACAGCCTACAGGATGACAAAGAACTATACTACTGCTTGTTCACAAATATAACGTTTTATTTCGGTAAGAGCAATTTTAATTACGGAACATATTGCTAACCATAGTATGTTGATAACTTTAGTTAGCATATCTACCTTTGTAATTAGTAAATCAAGCAATTACATAATGGAAAAAGAACCTATTCTCAAGGCTTTCGGACAGAGAGTTCAAGAGCTTAGAAAAGAACGTAATCTGTCACAAGAACAGCTTGCTGACTTGGCTGGTGTACATCGAACATATATCGGTATGATAGAACGTGCAGAAAAGAACATTACCCTCTGTAATATCGAGCGCATCGCTAAAGCATTGAAATTGGACATCAAAGATTTATTCTGATATGGCAACAATTCTCCCAGTTACTATTAACGAAAATTCCAGAGCGGATTATAGGCGTACTCTAACAGAGCTGTTTCTAAATGAGCCAAACGGTGCTGCTGGCGCACCAAGCAATTTCGAATATAACGTAGAAACAGATAATGCTGGCAACCGGATTTATTTGAAGAGGCCCACGAATCTTAATAAAGGTTTCGACTTTGAGGTACGTGTTTCAAATCAAAGATTTAAGCATGTAAGCAAAAATGGCCGTGTATCCCATAGCAATAGGCCTTCTCACGATAATATCTTAGATGACCTTGCAGCGAAGAAGGCAGAAGACCCTGCGCAATATTCAAGTCTTCGTGCTATCATAGACCGTATTTTTAACTGCAACGAGATTGATCCTTTGGAGTATAATGCGTTTACCTTCCAGAGTGGCTATCCTGTTGACATGATTTGCAAGTGTATTAAGTGGCTCTTTATTGAACAGGATATAACATACTGGAATTGGAGTGGTCGCAATATGCTTTACAATGGTATTAGAAGCATTTAGCATTTTGCCTATGTATAATCCAAAGTATTTCATTGACAATGAGATGTGGCAGTACCGTGATCCTAAAGGTCCTGCCATTCACACCTTTGTGGCTTCTGATGGAACAGCAATCGGTATCTTTCAAGGGAAAAAAGGAGCACGACCCGATCTGGATTTCCGCGTGAAGATTCTTCAGCCAAAACCTGATGCGAAGCCATTCCTTCTTCCCCACGACGAATGGGTAGTAGACTTACTGCTAAAAGCACAGCACCACAAAGATGCGGTTGTTCGTTTACTGGACTATTATCTTGAGTTCTATGAATCTTGCAAGCCTTTCGACTCACTGGAAGAGCGTAAGCTTTATCAGCCTCGCACCCTAAAAGAGATCGAGACCAAGTTTGCAAATGTTAGTACTCCAGGGACAATGTCCATCGGTGGAATTGCCATTATCCTTGAACTATTCTGTTTGTGTGAGAAACAGACACCTGACGCCCACCAGTTCAAACTGGCGCTTCAGTGGACAAAAGAGTGCATTTTGGGCCAACGGGACTTCAAGAATGTCCTTAATTTGGTGATTCGACACAGAGAATATTAGAACGGAAGTTCGGGACCGTAATACGCCTCCGGCTCACACAGGACGCGGATGTCGCTATCCTGGAAGAGTTTGGCCTGCTTCTCTAATTTCTCCAGAATCTCTCCTCTACGATTGATGCTGTTCAGTTCCTCGCGACGGGCTTTGCTCATCTCGAGGAATTTTTCTTCCTGGTCAATGCCGAGGAAGCGGCGTCCCAGAAGGTTGGCCGCAATACCGGTAGTACTGCTTCCTGTGAACGGATCAAGTATCCAGGCACCAGGTTTCGTAGAAGCCTGAATGATTCTCGACAGGACGCACAACGGTTTCTGGGTGGGGTGCTTGCCGCATGATTTCTCCCACGGTGCAATAGCCGGCAACGTCCAGACATCACGCATCTGAGTACCACCGTTGATTTCCTTCATCAGCTCATAGTTGTAGTAATGAGCCACTTTCTGCTCCTTTCGAGCCCACAGGATGTACTCCGCTGAGTATGTGAAATACCGGCAGGACAGATTGGGTGGAGGATTGGTTTTTACCCACGTGATGCAATTGAGAATCTTGAAGTCCAGCTCCGTAAGGCAACGAGCAACGGAGAAAATGTTGTGATATGTTCCGCTGACCCAGATAGTGCCATCTGATTTCAGATGCTCACGGCAGGCTGCCAGCCATGTTTTATCAAACTTGTAGTCCTCCTCAAATCCTTGGGACTTATCCCACTTGCCTTTGTTTACAGACACGGGAACGCCGCTCTGTATGCTGATGCCACCGTTTGACAGATGATATGGCGGATCTGCGAAAATCATATCGAACTTGAAATCGAAGGAGTTCAAAAGCTCGATACAATCTCCCTGCAGGAGCGTGAAGTTTTTATCCTGTGATTTGTAGTAGGCTGTGGGCATTTGGGTTATATCAGTTTCGATGCGATCACACCTTCATCGAGGTCCATGATATTGTAGAGATTCTCCAAAACGTCGAAGGTCTCCTTTAGGTTATTACGAGCAGAGCCCCAGCCCTGGCCATCAGTAATCCAGACGAACTTGAATTTGGGATGATTCTTGGTCTCCAGGGCGATGGTCTTGTAACTGCGGGCAGTCTCATTAAGTTTGGAGCCACCGCTGGCGTAGAAATTGGTCTCGATGCCATAAATCATATTGGGGCGCTTGATGACGAAATCGAAGCGTTTCTCTGTGCCGCCCTCGTTGGAGATGCAGGACAGGTCAATGCCCCATTTCTGCTCAATTTCGTGGATGTACATCTCCTTGAAGTAAGTCTTATCCTTCTCCAGACCGGCCTTGATAAGATAACCTTCCACCAGGTCTTCCATCACGTGACCACCGCGATTCTTACGGGCATTGGAGTCCAAGCCGGTCTCTACGCCGGTAACGTAGTCCACCAGATTGTGGATGTGCTTCTGCTGCATGAGGTCGAACAGGCCGGTCTCACGCATAAAAACAGTGTATTCCTCAATGTGGTAGTTGGCCTTCTTGAAATTCCAGACGTGCTCGCCGTCAAAGTCCACGGTAAGGATGTCAGATTCACGCTTGGCAAGCAGGATAGGAATACACTTGAGGATTTCCGGATAACGCCGGTACAGCGCCACGAATCCCTTTTCAATATCCTGACATCCTATTAGGGAATTCATGATGTTGAGCTCAACCTTGATAGCGTCTACATTCTTGTAAATCTTCTCAAAGTCGGTGTAATACTTATAGCCAGCTATGGCGGAGCGGAAGCCCGCCAACCAAGTCATAAAATCTCTCATACTTACGCGTTAACTACGTTAGAAATCATCAGTTCAGAGATGGCGCCGCGGCCAGAAGCATCGGAATTAATCATTCTGGCGGCGGATACTCTTTTGATGACAAAGTGTTGGTATATGGTGTCGAAGAAATTCTCTGTAGGATTCACGTCCTTCGGATCAGAGTTACTGGCTACAAAGAGGGCTTTTTCCTTGCTAATCTGGTCACAGAAGTCGCGGAGTCGGAGTTGCTCGCTATCGTCGAAGCCTTCCTTTGCATATGACGTGAAGGATGAAGTTTCGGTGATGGGCTTATACGGCGGGTCAAAATAGAACAGGGTATTAGGGCCGGCGAAGCGTCCAGTTTCCGCGAAATCACCGCAGAGGATTTCTACCCTCTGAAGGACACTGGAACATGCACGGAGATTATCAGCATCGCAAATACGGGGATTAGCATACTTGCCGTGAGGAACATTGAATTCGCCTTTGGAATTGACCCTGTACAGGCCATTAAAGCACGTCCTATTGAGGAAGATGAAGAGTGCGGCCGTTTCTACCGGAGTGGTCTGCTTCGTGTTGAAACGGGCTCTCTTCTCAATGAAAAAAGCCTTGCGGTCTTCTGCGCCCAGGGGAATATACTCTTCTTGGATATGAGCGAGTTCTGCTATCAGTTCCTCCACGTTCTCCTTGATTACACGATAGGTGCAGATAAGTTCCTGGTTGATGTCGTTGATGACAGCTCTCTCAATGTTGGGATATGCCTGAAGAATCCAGAACATAACGGCGCCACCACCAACAAACGGCTCCACATAAGTAACTTGCTGACGGGATGCGAAATCGCGAGGGAGCGATTTGCGAACCTCATCCAGCAACTGTGTCTTCCCTCCAACCCATTTGATGAATGGCCGAGCTTGAGTCATGTCTTCGAACAACTTCATAAGCAATTCATATTTCTACAAAGTTACAAAAAATATCGGTTTGCCGGTAGTTTTTATCAAAAGGCTGAGTAGCCCCCTTGCGGGGACTACTTAACCTTGGCATATTGGCCGTGCGCGGTTCTCTCCAGACGCCCTTCGTCGCACCACTGTCCGATGGTGCGGTCAATCGAGCGCGGGTTGAGGCCCACGGCCACGGCCACATCAGAGTATGTCTTCCGGTCGAAGGTGCCCGGAAGGGCATCGTAGAAGCGCTGGTAAACCTTCGGCTTGTCGCTGCGCTTGGACTTGATGGCGACCGGAGTCTCCGGCAGCATTTTGTATACCCGCGCCATGTGAGCCACAAGCACCTCGCAGATGGCGGCAGCCGTCTGATAATCTTGTTCCAGGCATACGATGTCGCTCTCGAAGTCACCATCCTCTGTCAGCCTCAAGGCGGACAGAATCATAGCTATACGGTAAGTAATGAGACCTAGACGCCTGATGGAGGCGACGATAGCGTCACCGTACTGGTTGTAAAGCGCCATCTGCGAGTCGGAAAAGCGGCTGTCAAAGTCCTGTTCCTGCTCCTCGGTCAGAGAGAAACGGAGGTCCTTCCCGGCTTTGAGGATGTCGTACAGGTCTTTAACTCCGGCCCCGAGTTCCAAAAAGAAATCGTCCTGGGTAACCTCCTCCTTGTAGGCGAACGGACTGAGCCAGACGAGTTCCGTCTGCAGGCAGTAAAACGCGAAGCGGCTGAACAGGCCGTTCTCGGCATCCGTTATGAGATTGAGAATCTGGTTCGGAGTGCCGGTAAGCAGGGCGGACAACTTGGGCTCCTTGATGAACACGCGCTCGCGGTCCTTGCGTCTGGCGAACGAGATGTTTTCGTGGTGAAACGCCTTGCGGAAGCCGTCGGAATACTTGCCGTAGTCGGAAGCGAAAATGTTGGCAAGGGTGTCGCCTTCGCTCTCGAACATCATCCCTTTGCCACCGTTGTCGTTCAGGATCTGATAGACCACCGTGGCGCTGCTGTTGGCAGGGATGTAGTGCATCAACATCGGCGGCTCTTCCGGTATCTCAAGCCCGGACTTGTTCTTTGCGGACTTGAATTCCTGCATCTTCTTCTTGTACTCCTTCTCTTCATCGTCACACTTCTGGTGCAGCGCATCGTCGATGGGCTCCGCAAGGTGCCGGCAGAGCGTAAGACGCCCTTTGCCTGCGGACGCACCGGCGGTGACGAACAGGAAGAAGTTGGGGTACACTCTCCGTCCGTGGTAAACTCCGGAGATGTGAGGAAGGCAGGATGAAAGAACGCAAAGAGCACCGAGGATGAGCATATCGCAGTCTTCGTCCGAAGTGGACTGGGCCGCGATCGTATCGAGCGGTGCGGGGAGAAGGTCTCTGACGGCAGGGGAGAAGACGGGGAGCGGAGGCTCTTCGACATCGTCGGGCTGCTTTTGCGCAGAATCCGCAGTTTCCGCAATATGCGCAGGAGATGTGTCTGCGGATTTCGCGCATTCTGCGGAAGTTGCGCATACGCGCTCGCGGGTGTCCCTGAGACACTTGTCGTACTGCTCGTCGGTAATGCGCTCGTTGTACTCCGGGTGGAATCTGCTGACGCGATAGAAGTAGTCACGGCCGTTTTCACCGAATTCATCGGCAAAGGCAAAGCCGATGTCCAGCCAGTTGTCGTAGCCGGTGGTGATGTCAATATGACCCGCTTCAATTCGCTGAAGAACGATTTCAACATCATCGGCCCTGTCGCCGGTATTGACGACAGAGGATGAAGTTTTACGTTCGGTCGCAGGGGTTACTTTATTCGCCCATGCGTGGGGATCAAATGGGATTTTTTCCATCGCTAACAGATTTCAGGGTTGAGATACGCTTCCGGGTCGAAGGGCAAAAAGCACGCTCTGGACACGTCCTTGCCCGATTTGTCCGGCTCGATGCCGTAGGTTTGAACCAGGTAGTTGGAGACGGAACGAAAGTAGTCGGAGTGCGGCATCAACGCTACGTTGATTTTGACAATCCACTTGAGCCCGTCACCGCTGGGAGAGCGGAACATCAACTCGGTCTCGAAGTACGGGTCGTCCAGGAGCGTCCGCTTTAGAGCGTCTATGTCCTGAACGTGGTCGAAGTCGAGGCAGAGGTAGCCGCTATGCTCCACCAGGTTGTCGTTGGACCGCTCGGAGAACACACCGGAGAACGTGCAGTATGCGAAGTGGGCAGCCTTGTACTTGCGTCTGGCGTCCTTGTCTTCGATGGAGCGGAGTTTCTCGGTCTCGGCCTGAGCGTAGTGACCGGTGATGTAGTTCCAGACATCCAGCAGCGTGATGGACTTGTGAGGAGTCTTGTTCGTGACCGGAGCCTTGAAGAAGGAGAAGGAGGGGAGCGGCTTCACCGGGACCGCGTTGCGGTCGTAGGGGCTGTAGCCCTCCTCAAGATGGAGGAACAGGTCTTCGTTGATGGCGATGAGCAGATCCTGTCCGTCTTTCCTCCAGTACAGCTTGGCGAAGTCGAAGCAGTCGCCTTCGGGGATAGCGTCGAACTGGTCTTTGTGACGGGCGATTTCGTCGGAGAGTTTCTCTTCCGGGTGAATCTTTTCCGTCCAGACGTGGAGGGTCTCGCTGCCATCGGCAAATGGATTCCTGCAGATGCCGCAGTCGCGACCGGAGATTTTCATCACGGTCTCGCCGGGGTAGAACTGACGCAGAATGTGGGAATAGATTCCCGTGCCGTAGTGCGTCTTGGCGAGGATGGCTTCTCTACTGATCATAGCGCAGCCCTCCACGTTTAGAGTTGACGTAATCCACGGCCGCCTCCTGCATCTCGTCCTCGGTCTTGTGATAGCCGCCGGCAAGCCAGGCGTCAATCTCGGAACGGAGGAAACGGAGCCGCTTGCCATCTTTGTGGTAAGGTACGCGCCTGAGCGTGACCCAGTCGTAGATGGTCTTGCGAGCGGGTTTGTCGGGATGGTAGGCCATCAGGCCTTCAACGTCCATCCACTCGTCGGGGGTATTCCCCTTGGCGTCCTTGAGTTCAAGGACCAGGTTGACAAGGATCTGGGGCATCTGCTCAAGAGTAAAAGTGTTTTGTAACATAAATTATCAGCGGCTGCATAGACTCCGGAACGCGCCGCTGAACCGTGAGCCGCCACTTGTGAATTCAAATGACAGCCGCGAAGGAAATAGGTGAAAGGGCGGTGCTCCAGAAGTGAACGGGGTTCACCCTATTCTCTGTCTTCTACTGCGATAAGTCGCTGATAATCAGCACGAGAAAATGAGCAAAAGAGAAGGACGGTGAGAGGTTTTTACTCCTTTTCACCGTCCTCGGTTCGACATCGGCAGATATTACTCTCCCGTAATACGCTTAACGTATTGGTTGTATCCGCTTGGGGGGATACTAAATCGCTTTTTCAACACATCCCATTCAGGGTCTTTGTCGTTGACCAGTCCCCGATATAGGAAATCTATCCATTCATCTTGGATGTTGTCGTGAAATATGTCCTGATGTATAAGATACACCGTATAGCGAACCCAGGTGACACCCTTGGGTATTCTTGGTACGCGGTGTGTGATTACAGGACACTGGTTACTTTTCACAAGGTCTTCAAGATATGTCTTGAGCAGTTCGAAGTCCGTTTTCGGCATAACACGATCTTGTGTGTCGGGGTCTAT
>JALHHV010000076.1 GCA_022837365.1 Desulfovibrio sp.
GCCAGTTGCCCAAGGCCCGGCCAGTGCAGGGCCGCCGCGCCGCCCAGGGTGGCCATGTCCAGCACGGCCTGGGCCGGGGCGCAGGTGGGGTCCATGCAGCGCAGTTTGTGCAGCATGGCGCAACTGGTCATTTCCGTGAACATGTTCAGGCTGTTGTTGCTGGCCGCGCCGTCGGTGCCGATGCCCACGGCAATGCCCCGCGCCAGCATCTGCGGCACCGGGGCCGCGCCGGAGGCCAGCTTCATGTTGCTTTCCGGGTTGTGGGCCACCGCCGCCCCGGTGGAGGCCAGCAGGTCGATTTCATCGTCCGTCAGGTCCACGGCGTGGGCCACGGTGGCGCGCGGGGTCAGCAGGCCGAGGCCGTGGCAGTACGGCACGGGCCGTTGGCCGAACATTTCCACGCATTGGGCGGTTTCGGTGGTGGTTTCCGCCAGGTGAATGTGCAGGGGCAGGTCCAGTTCTTCGGCCAGCGCCTGGCACCGTTGCAGCAGTTCGGGCGAGGTGGTGTACACCGCGTGCGGGGTGACGCACTGGCGGATGCGCGGGTTGTGGCGCCAGCGTTCGTGCAGTTGGCGCACCAGGGCCAGGCCCGCGTCGGCGTCGGGGTAGGCGGGCGAGGGAAAGCCGAAGATGCCCTCTCCGCCCAGGCAGCGCAGGCCCGCCGTGTCCACGGCGCGGTAGGTGGCGTCCTGGATCAGGTACATGTCATTGAAGGCCGTGGTGCCGGTGCGCAGCATTTCGGCGCAGCCCAGCAGCGCACCCGCTTCCACGATGTCGGGCGTGAGGTGCTTTTCCACGGGAAAGATGTGCCGCGTCAGCCATTCCATCAGCGGCAGGTCGTCGGCCACGCCGCGCAGGAAGGTCATGGCCGCGTGGGTGTGCGCGTTGATCAGTCCGGGCATGACCAGCGCATCGCCCAGGTCCAGCACCCGCGCCGGGGCGTGGGCGGCGGACACGGCCTCGCGCGGGCCCACGGCCAGCACGAGGCCGTCGGCCACGGCCAGCGCCCCGTCCTCGACGACGGTGCGCATGGCGTCTTGTGTAACGATGCAGGCGGCCTGTATGAGGATGTCACAGGGGCGGGTCATGATGACTCCTTGGGGGGTCTGCTGGTGCACGGGTTCACCGGTGCGCCCTTCGAGATGGAGCCGCTGGCCGGGCCGCTGCGGGATATCGGCTGCGTGGTGCGCAACATCCGCCTGCCGGGGCACGACACCTCGTTCGAGGACTTCCGGCGCACCGTGTTCGCCGACTGGGTGGCCCACGCGGAAGACGAATACCGCGCGCTGGAGCGCGAGGTGGACGCGGTGGTGCCCATCGGGCTTTCCATGGGCGGCACCATCGCCCTGCACCTGGCCCAGCTGTTCCGCCCTCTGGGCGTGGTGGCCCTGGCCGCGCCCGTGTACGTGTACCGCATCATTCCGTGGCGCATGAAGGACTGGCGGCTGCCGCTGGTGGGTCTGCTGCGCCACGTGCGGCCGGTGTGGCCCTCCGCCCCGCGCAGCGAGGCGGCGCGCGCCGTGGCCCCGTGGCGCGGCTACGAGGAGGCCACGGCCCTGCCGCAGTTGCACAGCCTCATCGTGGGCGCGGCCGGAGTACGCCGGGGGCTGGCCCGTGTCACGGCCCCGGTGCTGGTCATGCAGGCGCGGGGCGACGCCACGGTGCACTACTCCAACGCCCTGCACATCGCGGCCCATGTGGCCTCGCCCGACGTGACCCTGAAGCTGTTCGACATCAAGGACATGCGCGCCGGGCACCACGTCATCACGACGCATGTGGAATGCCGCGACCGGGTGAGCGGGGCGGTGCGCGACTTCGTGGGCGGACTTTTTTCTTGATACAAAAATGTTATTTTTTGCGATTCTGGACGGTTTTTCCAAAAATCATAATTTCACAAGCTAATATTCCGCAACAATTACACAGTTTCAGCTGGTCAAGTAATCAGTATTGATCCCTGAAGATGCCGGGATTGACGATTTTGAACGGAATCGTTAATTCTCGGTCATGCCGGACGCTCCGGGGGGATCGCGCTGCCGCGTTCCTCGCCTCCCGCCGCCCCATGTTGTCAGGTCCTGTCTGTCCCGCCTTCCGCCTTGTTGCCGGGCACACCGGACACGCACGCGGAAACGTGGTATGCAGAGGGGGAGCCGGACCACCGTTCCCGGCAGTTTTTCCACAGGTTCGCCAAGCCGAGGTTACCAGCGTGCATGTGAAGCCCATCAGCCAGCATTTCAACGACTTCGTCATCGAGCGCGAGCGCGCCCGGTGTATCAACTGTGAGGTCTGCGTGCGCCAGTGTTCGTACGAGGCCCACTTCTGGGACGAGGCCAGACAGTTCGTGGTGCACGACAGCGCCCGTTGCGTGGGCTGCCACCGCTGCGCGGCCATGTGCCCCACCAGTTGCCTGACCATCCGCAAGAAGCCGTCGGACTTCCGCGACAACGCCCTGTGGACGTCCACGTACATCAAGCACATCTTCAAGCAGGCCGACACCGGCGGGGTGCTGCTGTCCGGCATGGGCAATCCGCAGCCCAAGCCCATCTACTGGGACAACATGCTGCTGGACGCCAGCCAGGTGACCAACCCCTCCATCGACCCGCTGCGCGAGCCCATGGAACTGCGCACCTTCCTGGGGGCCAAACCCGACGCCGTGGACTTCGTCCACACCCCCGAAGGCCCCCGCCTGAAGCAGCCCCTGCCGCCGCAACTGCAACTGGAATATCCCATCATGTTCGCGGCCATGTCGTTCGGGGCCATCAACTTCAACCTGCACGTGGCCATGGCCCGCGCCGCCACCGAACTGGGCATCTGCTACAACACCGGCGAAGGGGGCCTGCACCCCGACCTGTACCAGTACGGGGCCAACACCATCGTGCAGGTGGCCTCGGGCCGGTTCGGCGTGCACAAGGATTACCTGAACGCCGGGGCCGCCGTGGAAATCAAGGTGGGACAGGGGGCCAAGCCGGGCATCGGCGGGCACCTGCCGGGCGAGAAGATCGACGAGGAAGTCTCGCGCACCCGCATGGTGCCGAAGGGCTCCGACGCCATCTCTCCCGCGCCGCACCACGACATCTACTCCATCGAAGACCTGCTCCAGCTCATCTATGCCATCAAGGAATCCACCCGCTACCGCGTGCCCGTGGCCGTGAAGATCGCCGCCGTGCACAACGCCCCGGCCATCGCGTCCGGCATCGTGCGCGCCGGGGCGGACATGGTGGTCATCGACGGCTTCCGGGGCGGCACCGGCGCGGCCCCCACCATGATCCGCGACAACGTGGGCATTCCCATCGAACTGGCCCTGGCCTCGGTGGACAACCGCCTGCGCGACGAAGGCATCCGCAACCACGCCTCGCTGGTGGTGGCCGGGGGCGTGCGGTGCAGCGCCGACGTGGTCAAGGCCATCGCCCTTGGGGCCGACGCCGTGTACATCGGCACCGCCGCGTTGGTGGCCGTGGGCTGCACCCTGTGCGGCCGCTGCTACACCGGCAAGTGCCCGTGGGGCATCGCCACCAACGCCGCGCAGTTGAAAAAGCGCCAGAACCCGGACGTGGCCGCGCAGCGCATGGCCAACCTGGTCCGGGCCTGGGGCCACGAGATCCAGGAAATGCTGGGCGGCATGGGGTTGAACTCCATCGAAAGCCTGCGCGGCAACCGCGACAAGCTGCGCGGCGTGGGGATGAATGAAGTGGAGCTCAGCGTCCTCGGCATCAAGCACGCCGGACTGTAGCCCGCCGGGGTTGTGTCGGGTGCGGCGAGACAAAGAGTTAAAGAAGAACTTGAAGTCGGTGAGGCCCACTGACACCACGGAGAGAGGCCATGCAGGCTCCACGCGATTTCTGGCATTTCGAGAAGGACATTTCCGGCTGCGGCGTGTTCGGCGTCATCGACCGGGCGCGGCGGCTCATTCCCGGGTCCGAGCCCATCGCGGCCATGTGCACCATGCACGACCGGGGCAACGGCCTGGGCGGCGGCTTCGCGGCCTACGGCATCTACCCGGACCGGGCGGACTGGTACGCCTTCCACCTGATGTGCGACGACCGCGACGCCCTGGAACGGGCGGAGTCCGTCATCACGCAGTTCCACGACGTGCGCCATTCCGAGCCCATTCCCACCCGCAAGGTGGCCAGCGTGAAGAACCCGCCGGTGGTCTGGCGCTTCTTCGTCACGCCCAAGGCCAACCGGCCCGCCTGGGCCACCGGCGACGAGGCCGACTACATGGTGGGCACGGTGATGCACATCAACACCAGGGTGCCCGGCGTGTTCGTGTTCTCCAGCGGCAAGGACATGGGCGCCTTCAAGGGCGTGGGCTTTCCCGAGGACATCGCCGACTTCTTCCGGTTGGACGAGTACCACGCCCACATGTGGACCGGGCACAACCGCTTTCCCACCAACACGCCTGGCTGGTGGGGCGGGGCGCACCCGTTCACCCTGCTGGACTGGGCCATCGTGCACAACGGCGAAATCTCGTCCTACGGCATCAACAAGCGCTACCTGTGCCAGCACGGCTACGAGTGTACCCTGATGACCGACACCGAGGTGGTGGCCTATCTCATCGACCTGCTGATCCGGAAGCACGGCCTGACCAAACGCGAGGCCAGCTGGGTGTTCGCGCCGCCGTTCTGGGACGAGGTGGACCGCATGCCCGAGGCGGAGCGCGAGGCGTTCAAGGCCCTGCGCATGGTCTACGGTCCGGCCCTGCTCAACGGCCCCTTCGCCATCCTGGTGACGGACTCCAAGGGCATGATGGGCCTCAACGACCGGGTCAAGCTGCGTCCGCTGGTGGTGGCCGAAAAGGGCGACCGGGTGTTCATGTCCAGCGAGGAAAGCTCCATCCGCGAGGTCTGCCGCGACCTTGACCGGGTCTGGGCCCCCAAGGCGGGCCAGCCCGTGATCATCGACTACCTGCCGCAGGGGGGTGCCGAATGAGCGCCGACGTGATGTGTGACGACAAGGGCTTCTGCGTGCAGCGCGAGGGAGAGCGGTGCGTCATCGACGCCACCGGGGTGTACTACCGCCAGCTCAACGAGCGGATTCGGGCGGCGCTGGAGCACGGCGTCACCGACATCGAGATCGTGCAGGTGCGCGGGCAGCGCTACATCGCCACCGCCGTGGAGGGCGACGTGCGCTTCACCGTGCGCGGCGTGCCGGGGCAGGACCTGGGCGCGTTCATGCGCGGGCCCACCATCCACGTGCACGGCAACGCGCAGGACGGCGTGGGCAACACCATGGACGGCGGGCGCATCGTCATCCACGGCATGGCGGGCGACGTGCTGGGCTACGCCATGCGCGACGGGCGCATCCTGGTGCGCGGCGACGTGGGCTACCGCGTGGGTATCCATATGAAAGCCTACATGGACCGCGTGCCGGTCATCGTGGCGGGCGGCAAGGCGGGCGACTTTCTGGGCGAGTACATGGCGGGCGGGGCCATCATCCTGCTGGGCATGCATTCCGGCATGCCCGATGCGCCCATCACCGGGCGCAACCTGGGCACGGGGATGCACGGCGGGGTCATCTACCTGCGCGGCAGGGTGCCCGAGCACCAGCTTGGGCCGGGCCTTGCCATGGAGCCGGTGGACGACGCGGACAGGGAATTCCTGCGCGCTCATGTGGCGGATTTCGCCGCGGAGTTTGCGGGTGAATTCGGGGGCGTGTCCGGGGCCGACGGCGCGCCGGGCGGCCCCGCCGACGCCGGTGCGCTGGCCGAAGCCATCCTGTCCGGGCCGTTCGTGAAGATCCGCCCCTTTTCGCACCGCCCGTACGGCAACATGTACGTGGGGACGAATTAGTCACCGTGATCCGGCCATTCCGGCACACGACGGACATCTTGCACCGTCAGGATGGGCTCCGGCACGACCGCGCGCCGGAGCCCTTGCGTTCCCGTGTCCTGTCGTGTCCTGCCGTGCCCGGCCGTTCCACCAGCCCCCGGCAGGGCGCGCCATCCGCGTTCCAACCTTGCCACGCGCCGGTTGAATGTGCATACTAGCCCATTGGTCCGCAGTCATTTCCCTTCGGTGCCGCCCCGTGCGCCGCGCCTTCACCCCGACGAGAGTTCTTCATGCCGCACAATATCGACCTCATCCTGACTCTGGCGGGCGGCCTCACCGCCGCGCTGGCCCTCGGTTTCATCACCCAGAAGCTGCGCCTGTCGCCCATCGTGGGCTACCTGCTGGCGGGCATGGTGGTGGGGCCGCACTCGCCCGGTTTCGTGGCCGACGCGGATACGGCCACCCAATTCGCCGAACTGGGCGTCATTCTGCTGATGTTCGGGGTGGGGCTGCATTTCCATCTCAAGGATCTCATGGCCGTGCGTTCCGTGGCCGTGCCGGGGGCCATCGTGCAGATCGCCGCCGCCACGGTGCTGGGCATGCTGGCCACCCATTTCTTCGGCTGGTCGTGGACGGCCGGGGCCGTGTTCGGCATGGCCATTTCCGTGGCCAGCACCGTGGTGCTCACCCGCGTGCTGTCGGACAACCGGGCCATGCACACCCCCGTGGGGCACGTGGCCATAGGCTGGCTGGTGGTGGAGGACTTGTTCACCATCCTGGTGCTGGTGCTGCTGCCCGCGCTGTTCCCGCCCGCCACCGCTTCCGGCGCGCCCGCCTCGGTGTGGGCCACCCTGGGCACCACCACCCTGAAGCTGGGCGCGCTGGTGGTGTTCACCCTGGTGGCCGGGCAGCGGCTGATACCGCTCCTGCTTTCCTACGTGGCCCGCACCGGCACGCGCGACCTGTTCACCCTGGCCGTGCTGGTGCTGGCGCTGGGCATCGCCGTGGGCGCGGCGGAATTCTTCGGCGCGTCCATGGCCCTGGGGGCCTTCCTTGCGGGGATGGTGGTGGGGCAGTCGGACTTCAGCGCCCGCGCGGCGGCAGAGGCGCTGCCCATGCGCGACGCCTTCGCGGTGCTGTTTTTCGTGTCCGTGGGCATGCTGTTCGACCCCGCCTCGCTGACCACCGGCTGGGAACTGATGCTGATCACTCTGGCCATCGTGCTGCTGGGCAAGCCGCTGGCCGCGCTGCTGGTGGTGCTGGTGCTGGGCCATCCCCTGCGCAAGGCCATATCCGTGGCCGTGGCCCTGGCCCAGATCGGCGAATTCTCGTTCATCCTGGCATCCTTGGGCACGGCGCTGGGCGTGCTGCCGCCGGAGGCGGGCAACGCCCTGGTGGTGGCGGCGGTGATTTCCATCACCATCAACCCCATGCTGTACAAGGGTATCGACCCCCTGATGAAGGCGCTGGCCCGCCGGGGCATCGGCGTGACGCGCACGGCTGGGGGCAACGCCCCCGTGCCCTCGCCCGGCGACGGCGCGCACCGGGTGGTGCTGATCGGCTACGGCCCGGTGGGCCGGGCCATCGCCCGCATCCTGCGTGACAACGACATGGACGTGGTGGTGGTGGAGATGAACATCGACACCGTGCGCGAACTGCGCACCCTGGCCGCGCACGAGGCGGCCGGAGTGACCGGGGAAGCCATGCCCGACGCGGGGGCCGACGCGGCGGGCGGCGGATCCCCCGACGGTTCATCTGGTGGCCCGGTTGGCGACTCCCCAAAGGATTCCCCGAAAGACGCGCCTGACGACGGCGACCACCACGCCGGGCGCCCCCTGCTGGCCGTGCACGGCGACGCCACCCAGGCCGAGATATTGCGCCACGCGGGGCTGGAAGAGGCCGAGGCGTTGATCATCTCCACGGCCACGGCCCCGGCGCGCGAGATCATCGAGGTGGCCCGCGCCGTGAACCCCAAGGTGCGCATCCTCATCCACACCACCTACCTGCGCGAGGCCGAGGCCCTGCGCGCGGGCGGGGCGGAGGTGGTCTTTTCCGGCGAGGGCGCGGTGGCCCTGTCGCTGTCCACCTT
>JALHHV010000540.1 GCA_022837365.1 Desulfovibrio sp.
CGCTCGCCCAGCCGGTCGAAGATGGTGGGCGCGGCCACCTGCGAGAAGTCGGCCAGCGACAACCGGCGCGTGGCCACGTTGAACCGCGTGAAGCCGTACACCCCGTGCGTCTCCGGACCGACCGCCGTGTAGAACGAGGTCCAGTTCACCGGCGAGAGGTCGGGAAGCTCGGCGGCCAGGGCCGACGCGTTGGGGGATGCGGCGATGCGGGCAAGGTTGGGGGTGCGGCCCCGCGCGCAGAGGTGGCGGGCCAGCGAGAACGGCAGGCCGTCCAGCCCGAGCACCACCAAGCGGGGGCGCGTGTCCGTGTGCATGCCCAAGTCTGTAGCAGATGGGGGGGCGATGCGCCAGCGCGCGAGGCCGGGCGGTGGGGACAGCCGTGGCCGCGCCACCCCCCTCCCGGCTACGCGCCGCGCTTGCGCCGTGCGGTGATGGTTTCCCCGCCCACACCCCAGTTGTCGGTGTCCACCTCGTCGATGGTCACCACGGTGGTGGCGGGGTTCTTACCGAGGATGTCCACCAGCAACTGCGTGACGCCCCGGATGTGCAGGATGAGCGCCGCCTTCTGCTCGCTGGTCGCGCCTTCGCGGGTGATGCGGATGTTGACGTAGGGCATGGGGCCTCCTTGCAAAGGGGAACGTGCGGGCGGGGCCAGTATCGCCGGGCGCGCGGCGAACGTCCAGCCGGACAGCCGCCGGAACGCCACGGGTGCATCCGGCGCGCGCGGTGCGGCGGTTTTGACGCCCGAAGCCGGCTCGGCTATATCATCGGGGATATGCCGCGCCCCCGGGTACGGCCAACCGGCACGGCAGGCGGGCGTCCCGGCTTCTCCCGTATCCTCCCGGAATACCCAAGGACCGCACATGGCGAAATTCGACTGTGAACTCTTCGGCCATTTCGTGTACGGGCCGGAACTGAGCTACAACGATCTGCTGGCCCGCGAGGCCGAACTGGTGGACGCCATCCACGGCGCGCTGGACGCCAGCGGCGGCGAGCACATCGACTTCACCCCCACGGGCGACGCCCTGCGCGTGCA
>JALHHV010000541.1 GCA_022837365.1 Desulfovibrio sp.
GCGCACCCCGGTCTTGCTGCGGGCGGAGGCGTCGAAGCGCGATTCCTGGAAGATCACGGCGGACAGCAGCAGCGGGTCGATGTTGCTCCGGGCGGCGGCCTGGCTGATGACGGGGGCGTGGGCGGGCAGCTTTTCGGCCACCACGGTCATCAGGTCCATCAGGTCGAAGATGTCCGCATATCCGGAGGCCCCCGCGTATCCGCCATCTTCCGGTACGCCCAGCGATTCGGGCAGAAAGCCGAAGTAGCGTTCGGTCAGGTCGTCCAGCAGGGTATCCGCCGGGGCGGTGCGCATCCGCCAGAATTCGGCCAGCCGGGCGGCCAGGGGGGCGTCGTCGCCGCGCCAGTACCAGTGGTAGGACAACGGCTTGCCCGTGGCCCGGCCTGCCGTGGGCTCCGCCATGAAGGGCTGCCACAGCCGCCATGAATCGCCGTCCACCAGCGCGTGGCGGGTGGCGTCGGTGGCGGATTGGGGTGCAGCCTGGGGGACGGCCGAAGCCTCGGCGGCCATGTGCGCGGGCAGGATCGCCGGGCCGCCGGATGGCGGCAGCAGCCCCGGCACGGCGGGACCGGCGGACGTTTCCCAGGCGGTCAGCAGCAGGGCCGAGCGCAGGCCCGCGCCGGGCTGGCCGTCCGCCGTGGTGCCGCCGGAGCCGGTATCGCGCAGCACCGCGTTGACGGGTTCGGGCAGGTCCGGTTCCGACCAGCGCACCAGCACCGGGCGGGCATGGTCGTAGGCCGGTCCCCGGGCCAGCAGCGCGGCCAGCGAGATGCCGGGCGCGGAGTCCGTTTCGGCCGGCGATGTGGCGGACGCGCCGGATGCCTCGTCGCCGCCGTCGGGCCGGGCGTCGAACGCGGTGAAGCCGGAAAGCCCCCCGTTCTCGCCGTCCGGCGCGGCGCCGAAGCCCACGGCCACGTCGGCGTAACCGTCGGCCACCAGGCGCAGGGCCTCGTCGCGGCCGTCGGCCTTCACCCAGCGCAGCTCGTAGCCGTAGCGGTCGCAGAAGGCGGTCAGCAGTTCCTGTTCGAAGCCGGGGCCGTAGGGCGAAAGGCGCGTCAGCACCCGCTCGCGGGCGGGGGCGGCCACGCGCAGCACGTCGGAATCGCGCGGCGCGGGCAGCAGGATGAGCAGCAGCAGGAACGCCTGGGCAATGCCGAGGCCGAACAGCGCGAAGCGTTCCCTGGTGGTGAAGATATGATCGTGCATGCGGTACGCTGGGCCGACGGGTGGAGAACGGCGAGGCGGAGGAGAGCGGGTGGCCGGGTGCGCGGGTGGCCTGTGCGGTCGGGGGGCGGAAGGGGCGTTCGCCTGTGGCGGGCCGTGCTTCCGTGCGCGGGGGTGGCCGTCGGGCCGTGGGTTGTGCGGCGTGGCGCGGAGCGGCGCGGGGGCGCCGTTTTNNNGATAAGACATGATGCCTTTTCTGCGCGCCTTCGGCAAGAGCCGGAGCCGCAGGGTGGCACTCAATGTCACAAGGAGTGGGAAATGTCAAACGTGGTCGTGATGGGCGCCCAGTGGGGCGATGAGGGCAAGGGCAAGATCGTCGATCTGCTGACCCGCAAGTGCGACGTGATCGTGCGCTTCCAGGGCGGCAACAATGCCGGGCACACCGTGCTGGTGGGCGACAGGCAGTACATCCTGCACCTCATTCCCTCGGGCATCCTGCATCCGGGCAAGAAATGCCTCATCGGCAACGGCGTGGTGCTCGACCCCGCGGTGTTCTGCCGCGAGGTGGAAACCCTGCGCGGCCAGGACGTGGACGTTTCCCCGGCGCGGCTGATGATCAGCCGCAAGACCCACGTGATCATGCCCTACCACAAGGCGCTGGACATGGCCCGCGAGCGCCACAAGTCCAACGAGTCCAAGATCGGCACCACCGGCCGGGGCATCGGCCCCTGCTACGAGGACAAGATGTCGCGCATCGGCATCCGCGCCGCCGACCTTGCCATGCCCGAACTTTTGCGCGCCAAGATCGAGGCCGCGCTGCTGGAAAAGAACGCCCTGCTGGCCGGCCTGTACGGCGGCGAGCCCATGACCGTGGACGCGGTGTTCGACGAGATCATGGACGTGGCCCCGCGCGTGGTGCCCCACCTGGCCGACGTCACCGCAGAGATCGAGGACGCCTGGGCCGCGGGACGGCACGTGATGTTCGAGGGAGCCCAGGGCACCCACCTGGACATCGACCACGGCACCTACCCGTTCGTCACCTCGTCCAACACGGTGTCGGGCAACGCGGCGGCGGGCAGCGGCGTGGCCCCCACCCGGCTCGACCGCATCGTGGCCATCGTCAAGGCGTACACCACCCGCGTGGGTGCGGGCCCCTTCCCCACCGAACAGCTGAACGAAGCGGGCGACTACCTGCAACAGAAGGGGCACGAATTCGGCGCCACCACCGGGCGCAAGCGCCGCTGCGGCTGGCTGGACGCGGTGGTGCTGCG
>JALHHV010000542.1:0-902 GCA_022837365.1 Desulfovibrio sp.
CCCATGTGCGTGTGCCGCGACCATTGCATCGCCGAAACCCGCGACCCGCACTGGACCACCCAGGAAGGCAACATCCGCGAGAAGTTGCAGTTCCAGGTCATCCACGCCCTGCACCTGGCCGGGCGCTGCACCGAATGCGGCGAATGCCAGCGGGCCTGCCCGGTGAACATCCCGGTGCTGGCCCTCAAGCAGTGGATGAACCGCTCGGTGCGCACCCTGTTCGACTACCGCGCCGGGGTGGACGTGAACGCGGTGCCGCCGCTGCTGTGCTTTGCCGTGGAAGAAAAGAACATCAAGGAGCATGGGCTGTGATGAGCTTCGCACGATACATCGCGCGCGGCGAGCTTGCCCGCGCCCTCGACCTCATGGCGCGGGGCCGCGTGACGTACGCGCCCCGCAGGGAAGGCGACGCCGTGGTCTTCCGCCCCCGCGCGGAAGGCGAGGAACCGCTGCTGGCCCGCGCCACGGTGCCGCCCAAGGGCGTCATCTTTCCGCAGAGCGAGCGGCTGTTCGCCTTCATCCGCGAAAAGGACCCCAACGACCCCGGCCGCACCACCGTGCGCCTGGATTCCACCGTGGACATCGAACCGGCGCTGATCTTCGGCGGCCGTCCGTGCGACGCGCGCGGCTTCCACATCTTCGACCGGGTGTATCTGAACGGCCCCCACCGCGACCCGTACTACGCGGCGCGGCGCGAGGCCACCGTGGTGGTCACCCTGGCCTGCACGAAGGCCGGGTCCACCTGCTTCTGTCACTGGACCGGCTGCGGCCCGGCGGACACCACCGGCTCGGACATCCTGCTGACGCCCGTCGGCAGTGGCGATGCCAGCGGCTTCGTGGCCGTGGCCGTCACCGAACGCGGCGGGGCCGTGCTGGAGCAGGCCGGCCTGCCCGAGGCCGAC
>JALHHV010000542.1:943-1976 GCA_022837365.1 Desulfovibrio sp.
GACGCGGACTTCTGGCGCGACATGTCCGACAAGTGCCTGTCCTGCGGGGCGTGCACCTACCTGTGCCCCACCTGCTACTGCTTCAACATCACCGACGAGAACGACGGCGGCGACGGCATGCGCGGCAGGCGGCTGCGCAGCTGGGACAACTGCATGTCCTCGCTGTTCACCCGCGAGGCCAGCGGCCACAACCCGCGCATGGGCAAGGCCCTGCGCCTGCGCAACCGCGTGGGCCACAAGTTCTCGTACTACCCCCGGCTGCACGAGGGCGTGGTGTCGTGCAACGGCTGCGGCCGTTGCATCACCGGCTGCCCGGTGTCCGTGGACATCCGCGAGATGGTGGTGCGCGCCACCGAACCCGACGCGAAGGAGACCCCCAATGCCTGACGCCATCACTCCGCAAGCGGGCGCGCACGCCACCACCCTGGGCACGGGGTTCACCGACAACCCCTACCTGCCCGACGTGGCCACCGTGCTGGAAACCGTGCAGGAAACCCCCGCCATCAAGACCCTGCGCGTACGCATCGACGATCCGGCGCGCATGGAAGCCTTCCACTTCAATCCCGGCCAGGTGGGCCAGCTTTCGCTGTTCGGCGTGGGCGAATCCACCTTTGTCATCAACTCGCCGCCCACCCGCATGGACTACCTGCAATTCAGCATCATGCGCGCGGGCGAAGTCACCGCCGCCCTGCACGGCCTGAAGCCCGGCGACAAGGTGGGCGTGCGCGCCCCGCTGGGCAACTGGTTCCCGTTCGAGGCCATGCGCGGCAAGGACATCGTGTTCGTGGGTGGGGGCATCGGCATGGCCCCGTTGCGCACCCTGTTGCTGTACATGCTGGACAACCGCGCCGACTACGGCAACATCACGCTGCTGTACGGCGCGCGCACCCCCAACGACATGGCCTTCCGCGACGACGTGCAGGACTGGCTGGCCCGCACCGACATGAATACCACCCTGACGGTGGACCAGGCCCCCGAGGACTGGCCGCACCGTGCCGGGCTGATTCCCCACGTGCTGCTGGACCTGGCCCCG
>JALHHV010000542.1:2024-2432 GCA_022837365.1 Desulfovibrio sp.
GGCATCTGCGGGCGCTGCAACATCGGCACCAAGTACGTCTGCGTGGACGGGCCGGTGTTCACGTATGCCGAGCTGCGCGATTTGCCCAACGAACTCTAGCCGCAAGTTGGCTTTTGCCCGCTGGCTGCGTCAACCGGCGCCCGCCATGCGGTCGAATACGAGAAGAGTATGCTCCCGCCTGGCGGGCTTGGTTTCCTTGCCAGCGAACAAAATCCTGCCTTGCGGGCGGGAGCGTTGGCGGAGGGGATAACCGCTCTCCGCCAGCCCCGAGAATACGTTCGTAAAGTCCACAAGCCCCCGGCGCGGGACCGCCGCGCCGGGGGGACACAGGGAGAACATATGGCCGAGTTCTTCAACGCCGCCGACGTCACCGCCGCCGCCATCCGCATCGAGCAGCGCGGCCAGGAC
>JALHHV010000543.1 GCA_022837365.1 Desulfovibrio sp.
TCGGTGAAGTCGAAGCGCAGCGGAGTGAGGGTGACCCAGCCTTCGGTCAGCAGGGCGCGGTCGGTGCCGGGGGCCACGGTCTCGGGCGGGATGGTGCCGTTCAGCCACCAGTACGAGCCGCCGCGCGGGTCCACCCGGTGGTCGTACCAGTCCTTCCACACGGCGCGGGTCTGCGGGCAGGCGCGCACGCCCTTGACCTGATCCATGGACAGGGCGGGATAGTTCAGGTTCACCACGCAGCGGGCGGGCAGGGCCTTCCAGTCCAGCGCGGCCAGCAGCCCGGCGGCATGGGCGGCCTGGCCGGAAAGGTCGGCGGGCCGGAACGAGTCGTAGGACACGGCCAGGGCGGGAAAGCCCATGTGCGCCGCCTCGGTGGCGGCGGACACCGTGCCGGAGTACAGGATGTCCGGACCCACGTTGGCCCCGGCGTTGATGCCCGACACCACGATGTCGGGCTTCTTGTCCAGCAGGCACGACAGGCCCAGCTTCACGCAGTCGGTGGGGGTGCCGTACACCCCGCGCCCGCGAAAGCCGTTCTCGCGGAATTCCTTCACCCGCAGGGGCAGGCTGATGGTCACGGCGTGGCCCACGGCGGACTGTTCGGTGACCGGGGCCACCACGTGCACCTCGTGCCCGGCGTCCAGCAGGGCCTTGTACATGGCGCGCAGGCCGGGGGCCTGGATGCCGTCGTCGTTGGTCAGGGCGATGATCATGGGATATCCTTTTCGTGTGGGGCGGCGCGCGGGCGCGCATCCGCCATGCATCCGACTGCCCCGCGCATTGACAACGTGGCCGATAAACAGGCACCTTGCGGCAAATTGGCCGCATCCGCGCGGGCGCTTTTTCCGTCCGCGCCCGGTGGTTTCCACCGGGTCACGGGCATGGCCGCTTCCTTACGACGCACATGGAAAAAAGACAAACCATACGAGATATCGCCGCCAACGACGAGGTGAACGGGCTGTTCCTGCTCGGTTCCGCCACCCTGCAACAGTCGCGCAACGGCCCCTTCTGGCGGCTGGAACTGCGCGACG
>JALHHV010000544.1 GCA_022837365.1 Desulfovibrio sp.
ATCCTCAACGGCGCGGTGGGGTCGGGCAGCCTGACGCTGCACGCCGGGGACGGGTACGACACGCTGGTGCTGCACGCGGACAGCTACGCGGCCTTCGAGGAGTTCTACTCCGACTGGCTGCTGGGCACGTTCGGCGACATGAGCATCGAGGCGGTGCGCGTGGTGATGCACGGCGCGGGCCAGTCGGACCTCGACGCGCTGCGCGACCTGTTCGGCAACAGCGTGTTCGACGGCGCGGACGTCAGCTACGAGGTGGCGGACGGAACCGTGGTGCACGGCGCGGCCGCGCTCGCGGTGCTGTCCGGCGTCGACGCCGAGTCCTCCGGCCATGCCGGACACGATGCCGACAATGAACAGGGCGCTTCACACCATGGAGCCTCCACGGCCCTCATGTCGCCGGAAGTGGACGGCGACGCCCATTCCACCCATGGCGCGGCCGGCTCCCACGCCACCCCGGCCGACGGGCTGCACAACGTCTTCGCCGCCGACGGCGCGGCGCTGGACTTCGACCGCCTGGCCGGCCTGCCGGGCCAGCCCGTGGCCTCCGCCGGGCATGGCGACGGCCTGCACGGGGGCTCCGGCGCCACGCTGAACGCGGCGGACCTGCTGGACTTCGGCACCGCCGGGGACATTCCCCTGCCCGGTCCCTCGACCGGCGATACCGCGCTGTTCTCCGCCTCCGGTCCCCATTCCGGGGACTGGCACGGGCCGGCGGGCATGACCGTGGGCACTTTCGACGCCGGGGTTTCCGGCGGCTATGAATCGGACGTACAGTTGCTGGTGCACCAGGTGGTCAGCTCCACCTCCGCATAGGGGGTACCCCACGTCCGTCCCCACCCCCCCCGGAGGGACGGATCGGGGAGCTGATCATGCAACAGGGAACGGCCGGCTTCCGCAAGGGAAGCCGGCCGTTCCGAATTTTCGCGCAGTAGCGGCGGCGCTACAGGATTTCCACCCCGTCTCCGGTGACCAGCACCATGTATTCCCAGCGGATGCCGCCCCATTGGGGGTAGTACAGGCCGGGTTCCAC
>JALHHV010000545.1 GCA_022837365.1 Desulfovibrio sp.
ACTGGACGGAGACATTCGTGCCTATGCAGCCCTGGTAAACCAATACCAGAGCATGGTGTTTGTTCTGGTACGGAGCGTGTGCCGCTCGGCAGAGGATGCTCAGGAAGTGACCCAGGACGTTTTCCTTAAGGTGTACCAGCAGCTGCATACCTATAAAGGCAATGCCTCGTTCAGGACCTGGCTGTACCGGATAGCTTACAATACAGCCATAAGCAGCATACGCAAGACACAGAGCCGGGAGCGGCGCTCAGAAGCCTATGCGCAGGATGTGCTCCACACTACAGACCAGGCAGAGGAAGAAACAGACGATCCGCGCGTGGCACAGCAGGACAAGCTGCGCTCCCTGCTGGAAACCCTTCCTCCGCAAGACAGGATGCTTATAGAGTTGTATTATTATAAAGAGTTGAAAATGGATGAAGTAGCCACCATCTGCGGGCTGACCCAGTCAAATGCCAAGGTGCGCATTTTCAGGATACGCCAGAAATTACAGGATGCCATGACTGCAGAAGAAGGCATGACCACATAAGAAAAAAGCAAAGAAGACAATATAAAAAGAAAGAACATGGATACATTAAAGGATTTCTTTGAAGAAGAACAACGCCACCGCCGGGAAGAAGCCGCCGGGATGCCCACGCTGGGTATGCGCGTAACGGAACTGATCGCAAAACAGGAAGCTGCCCGGAAAAAGACACACCGGATCTGGTGGCTGACCGGAGGTGCCGGCTTTCTGATGGTTGCCGTCTTTGCAGCGGTATATTTCCAGGAACAGCTGACGGGCGTATTCCGTTGGGTGGAAACCCTGGTCAGTCATACAACCGGGGCAGTTACCGGCTTCATGGAAAACACGAAGTACGCTCTGATTTCCCGGGCTTCAGGCATTACCGCCTCTTCCGGGCAAGGTTTCATGGAAAAGGCCACCTCCGAAATTTCCGGGTGGCCCGTTCAGATCTGGTATGTTGTTTTGCTGGTTGCCGGGGTGGGCTTGTTGTTGGGGGCAGATTACCTGCTACGCAGACGCAGGAGTG
>JALHHV010000546.1 GCA_022837365.1 Desulfovibrio sp.
CGCTACGGCACGGCAACATCCTGAACCATCCCGTCGTCCAGGCATTCCAGCATGCGCGAATACAGCGCGGCGCGCTGCTGGCCGTCCGGGCCGTCGCGAAAATCCACCAGCACCTTCACCGTCTCGCCGGGCCAGACCAGCACCGTATCCTTGATGCCGGTGTCGGGGGCGGCGCGGCCCGCCGGGTCCACGGCCAGGGCCGCCACGTGGGCGGGGCTGCCGCTCCGCTCCAGCACGCGCAGCTGGTAACCGGACAGGTGCAGGGCGTGGGGGATGGAGACCGCGTCGTTGGACAGTTCCCAGACCTCGGGCTTGCGTTCCGCCACGCGCTGCGCCGGAAAATCGTCGGGCAGGTCCACCCGCGTGTCGTGGCGCATGGCGAAGGGCTGGCCGTTCAGCAGCCATGCGGGGCGGCCCATGACCTCGCCGCGCGACACGTGCAGGCGGCGCGGCGGCCCCTGCGGCATCGGGGGAGCGGCGGGGAAGTCGCACAGCCGCACGGGCAGGGGCAGGTCGTAGGCCACGCGCTGCACCACCCGCAGCCGCAGCAGCCGGGCCGCCTCGCCCTCGCCGGGCGAACCGGCCCCGCCGGAGGCGGCCCCCGCGCGGCGCATGGGGTCGAAGGGCAGGTTGACCACGTACCATTCGTCGCCCGGACTCGCCGCGCGCAGGTCCACCAGGATGTCCGCCCGCTCGCCGGGACCCAGGAACAGCCGCTGCGCGGGCAGGGGGCGTTCCAGCATGCCGCCGTCGGTGCCCATGAGCAGGAAGGGCAGCGGCGCGCCGTCGGCACGGGCCAGCCCCGCGTGCAGGATGCGCGCGTTGCACATGTTCGCCAGCCGCAGGCGGTACATGCGGGTGACCACGTCCAGCCGGGGGCCGGGCACGCCGTTGACGGTGAGCACGTCGCCCACGAGGCCGGAGACCCGGTCGTCCAGGGAGGGCGCGTAGACCGGCACGCCGTTGCGGTCCAGCCGCCGGTCCTGGATCAGCAGGGGAATGTCCGAGGGCCCCATGCCGGGTTCGATGTCCATGGCGGCCAGGGCGGCGCGTTCCTCCTCGTCGTCCACGATGCACAGTCCGGCCATACCCTGGTGGGTCTGGCGGCCCGAAAAGCCCGGCGCGATGGCGTGGTACGGGTAGACGCCAGCCCGGTTGCGCAGGGTGACGCGGTATTCGAAGCTGGCGCCGGGCAGCAGCATCATCACCGGATGGCCGCCCATGCGCCAGTCGGCCAGCAGGCCATGCCAGCGCAGCAGGGTGGGGGCGTCCAGCCGGTTGACCAGGCGCACCCGCAGCGAGGCCCCGCGCTGGAGGAGCAGGGTGGGATTCCAGCAGGGATGCCGGTCGTGTTCGGTTTCGAAGCACAGCGGCGGCGCGGGCGGGATGTCGTCGGTGGGCAGCAGCGGGGCGGAGGTGGCGGAAAGTTCGATGCGCGCCCCGCCGTCCATGAGGCCCATGAACGAATGGTCGCCGGGCAGGGGCAGGGGGGTGTCGAACGTGGCGGCGGAGTGCAGCCCGGCCAGGGGGCGCGGCGGGGGAAGCGGGACGCTGACCGGGCGCAGGGCGGGGTCGGCCTGGGCCGCCAGGGCGGCGGGGCAGGCGG
>JALHHV010000077.1 GCA_022837365.1 Desulfovibrio sp.
ACCAGCACGAAGAACACCGGCACGAAGTACACCGCCAGCACCGTGCCCGAGAGCATGCCGCCGATGACCCCGGTGCCGATGGCCCGCTGGCTGCCGGACCCGGCTCCGGTGCTGATGGCCATGGGCAGCACCCCCAGCACGAAGGCCAGCGAGGTCATCAGGATGGGCCGCAGCCGCAGGCGCGACGCCTCCACCGTGGCCTCCAGCAGCGGCTTGCCCGCCTTCACCAGATGCATGGCGAACTCCACGATGAGGATGGCGTTCTTGGCCGCAAGGCCGATGGTGGTCAGCAGCCCCACCTGGAAGAACACGTCGTTGTTCAGCCCCCGGCCGTAGGTGGCCGCAAGCGCCCCGATGACGCCCAGCGGCACCACCAGGATGACCGCCGTGGGCACGGACCACGACTCGTACAGCGCGGCCAGGCACAGGAACACCACCAGAATGGAGATGGCGTACAGCGCCGGGGCCTGCGAGCCGCTCATGCGTTCCTGGTACGAAAGCCCCGTCCATTCGACGCCGATGCCCGCAGGCAGCCTGGCCGCCATTTCCTCCATGGCTGCCATGGCCTCGCCGGTGCTCTTGCCGGGTGCGGCGTTGCCTATCAGTTCGACCGCGGGCATCCCGTTGTAGCGTTCCAGGCGCGGCGAACCGTAGGTCCAGCGCCCGGAGGAAAACGCGGAGAACGGCACCATGTTGCCCTGGGCGTTGCGCACGTGCCAGTCGTTGATGTCCTCGGGCATCATCCTGTAGGCCGCATCGGCCTGCACGTAGACCTTCTTCACGCGGCCCCTGTCGATGAAGTCGTTGACGTAGGCGCCGCCAAGCGCCGTGCTCAGCGTATCGTTCACGTCGGCCATGGACAGGCCGTGCGCCCCGGCCCTGGTCTTGTCGATGTCGATCTGGAACTGCGGCGTGTCCTCCATCCCGTTGGGACGCAGGCCGACGACCACGGAGCTTTGCGCGGCCATGCCCAGCAACTGGTTGCGGGCCTGCATGAGCGCCTCGTGCCCCAGGCCCGCGCGGTCCTGCAGGAACAGGTTGAAGCCCGACGCGTTGCCCAGTTCCATCACCGCCGGGGGCGTGAAGGCATACACCAGGGCGTTCCTGATTTCCGAGAACGCCCCCATGGCGCGTCCGGCTATGGTCGCGGCAGCCATGCCCTCGCCCTTGCGCTCGCCCCACGGCTTCAGCTGCACGAAGGCAAGGCCCGTATTCTGCCCGCTGCCCGCGAAGCTGAACCCCGCCACGGTGAACAGCGAACTGACCGATTCCTTCTCATTGACAAGGAAATGGTGTTCGACCTGCTCCAGCACTTCGAGGGTGCGTTCCTGGGGCGCCCCGGTGGGCAACTGGACCAGGCTGAAGATGACCCCCTGGTCTTCCTCCGGCAGGAACGAGGAAGGCAGGCGCAGGAACAGGAACCCCGTCGCCACCAGGAACAGCAGGTAGATCAGCATCATCCGGCCGATGCGGCGGGTCACCCCCGCGACATGCCCCCGGTACCCCCTGCTGGCCTTGTCGAACAGGCGGTTGAACCAGCCGAAGAACCCATGCTGGGGCTTGTGCTCCTGCCGGTGCATGGGCTTGAGGAAGGTGGCGCACAGAGCCGGGGTGAGCACGATGGCCACGATGACCGAAAGGGTCATGGCCGAAACGATGGTCAGCGAGAACTGGCGGTAGATGACCCCCGACGACCCCTTGATGAACGCCATGGGGATGAACACCGCCGACAGCACCAGCGCGATGCCCACCAGCGCCCCGGTGATCTCGCCCATGGACTTGCGAGTGGCCTCCCGTGGGGACAGGCCCTCCTCGGCCATGATGCGTTCCACGTTCTCGACCACCACGATGGCGTCGTCCACCAGCAGGCCGATGGCCAGCACCACCCCGAACATGGTCAGCATGTTGATGGAGAAGCCGAAGGCCGCCAGCGCGCCGAAGGTGCCCAGCAGCACCACCGGCACGGCGATGGTGGGAATGATGGTGGCCCGCATGTTCTGCAGGAACAGGTACATGACCAGGAACACCAGCACGATGGCCTCGGCCAGCGTCTTGACCACCTCTTCGATGCTCACCCGCACGAAGGGCGTGGTGTCGTAGGGAAAGACGGTGTGGATGCCTTCAGGCAGGGTCTTGGACAATTCCTCCATGGTGGCGCGCACGCGCTGCACCGTGTCCAGGGCGTTGGCCCCGGTGGCCAGCTTGATGGCGATGCCGGTGGAGGGCTTGCCATTGAAGTGGGAAACCGCGTCGTAGCTTTCGCTGCCAAGCTCCACGCGCCCCACGTCCGAGAGGCGCACCGTGGAACCGTCCTGGTTCACCCGCAGCACGATATTCTCGAACTCCCCGGCGGTTTGCAGCAGCGACTGGGAGAGGATGGTGAAGCTCATCGCCTGCCCCGGCACGGCGGGGGTGCCGCCGATCTGCCCGGCGGAAATCTGGGCGTTCTGGGCGGTGATGGCCCCGCTGACGTCCGCCGGGGTCATTTTGTAGTTCAGCAGCTTGTGCGGGTCGAGCCAGACCCGCATGGCGTACTGGGCGCCGAAGAGTTCGGTCTCGCCCACGCCGTCCACGCGGCTGATGGGATCCAGCAGGTAGGTGGCGGCATAGTCGCTGAGGTCGCGGCCGGTCATGGACGGGTCGTCCGAGGCCAGCGCGATGACCATGAGGAAGTTCGTGGAACTCTTGTTCACCGCGATGCCCTGGCGCTGCACGGCCTGCGGCAGCAGGGGCGTGGCCAGCGAGAGCTTGTTCTGCACCTGCACCTGGGCGATGTCCGGGTCGGTGTCCGCGTCGAAGGTCAGGGTGATGGAGGCCTGCCCCGTGGCGTCGCTGGTGGACGACATGTAGCGCAGGTTGTCGATGCCCTTCATCTTCTGCTCGATGACCTGGGTGACGGTGTCCTCCATGGTCTTGGCGGAAGCGCCGGGGTACGACGCGCTGATGGTGACCGCCGTGGGGGCGATCTTGGGATATTGCGAAATGGGCAGGCTCAGGATCGACAGGGCCCCCGCCAGCATGATGATGATGGCGATGACCCAGGCGAAGACCGGGCGGTCGATGAAGAATCTTGCCATGATGCGTGCTCCCCGCGCCTACCGGTGCGCGGCCGGGGTTGCGGCGGGCTGTGCGCCGCCGGTCGCGCCGGATATGCCGGTCGGGCCGGATGTGCCGGTCGGGCCGGACGCGGGATTGGCGGCGTCCATCTCCACGGCCCGCGCCTTGCCGCCGGGCGTCACCTTCTGCAATCCCTCCACGATCACCCGTTCGCCTTCCGCCAGCCCTTCGCTCACCAGCCAGTCGCCGCCCACCACGCGGTCCACGCCGATGGAACGGCGCTCCACCGTGCCGTCGGCCCCGACCAGCAGCACCGTGGGGTTGCCCTTGGAGTCGCGGGTCACGGCGGCCTGCGGCACGAGGATGGCGTTCTCGTTCACGCCCTCTTCCAGCACGGCGCGCACGTACAGGCCGGGCAGCAGGTCGCGCTTCGGGTTGGGGAACAGGGCGCGCAGGGTCACGACGCTGGTGTTCTGGTCCACGGAGATGTCGGAGAACTGGAGCGTTCCTTCCATGGCGTAGGCGCTGCCGTCCTCGAACAGCAGCGTCACCCTTGCGCCGTCGGCCCCGGCCCTGCGCAGCCTGCCGTCGGCCAGGGCGCGCCTGAGCCGCAGCAACTCGCCGGTGGACTGGGTGACGTCCACGTAGACCGGGTCGGTCTGCTGCACCGTGGCCAGCGCGTCGGCCTGGTTGGCGGTAACCAGCGCGCCGGGCGTCACGGCCGAACGGCCGATGCGCCCCGAGATGGGGGCGGTGATGCGGGTGTAGCCAAGGTTGATGCGCGCCGTTTCCAGCGCGGCTTTAGCCGCCGCCACCTCGGCCACATACTGCTTGTAAGCGGCCTGCGCGTCGTCGTTGTCCTGCCTGCTCACGCCGTTGGTCTTCACCAGGTCCGCGTAGCGTTCGGCCTTGAGCCGGGCGGGTTCCACGGCAGCCTCGGCCTTGGCCAGCGCGGCCTTGGCGCTGTCGTGGGCGGCCTGCCAGGTGGCGGGGTCGATCTGGTAGAGCACCTCGCCTTCCTTCACGTCCGCCCCTTCCTTGAACAGGCGCTTCTGGATGATGCCGCCCACTTGCGGGCGCACGCCGGAAACGAGGAACGCGGAGGTGCGCCCCGGCAGGATGGTGGAAAGCGTCACCGGACGGGGCCGGACGGTCACCACCGTGGCCTCCGTGACCTCCGAATTCGGGGCGGGGCCGGCGGCCTGCTGGTCCTGGCCGCAACCGGAAAGCGCCGCGACAAGCGCGGCGCAGATGATGGCAACCGGAATAAGACGTTTTGTATCCATATGATTTCCTGAACCTTCCGTGAATATCCTTGAGGTTGTTCCGTCTTTCAGGAAAGGGCGGGCATGGCGCGGCCCACATTCAACCGCTCTATGCCGCCAAGGGTGAATTCCACGATGAAGTCCGCCACGGCGTCCACGTTGCCGGGGTTCAGCACCATGACGGGCGACATTGCGTTGATGACTTCCTTCGCCTGCCCGTACAGGACGCATTGTCCCAGGATGCTCGCGGCGCAGCGCGATACGACCACCTTGTCCGCGCCGGGCAGCAGCGGCTTCAGGATGTCGACCAGCATCAGGTACGACGGGCCGCAATAGTCATCGATGATGACATGGAAATATCGTGACGACGACTGGATGAACTCCTGCGCCAGCAGCTTGCCCAAACGGGTCGAAACGGGGTCGTCATCGCAGGTGAACTGCGCCAGCACGCTGCGCACGTACACGCGCAGGCGTTCCCGTGGCGTGGACAGGGCGTGCACGCCGCCGTCCCTCGGGTTGCGGCGCAGGCGTTGCTCCAGATAGTCCCGCAGCACCGCGACATAGAGGTTTTCCTTGCTGCCGAAATGGTAGTTCACCGCGGCGATGTTGGTTTTCGCCAGCGTGATGATCTTCCGGACGGTGGCCTTCTCCAGGCCGTCCGACGCAAAGACCACCTTCGCCGCGTGCAGCAGCCGCGTCCTCGTCTTTTCGTCCTGCGGGGTGCACATACGCGTCCTCCGGCCAACGCCTTGCGCCTTCCTGTTTATGACCGTACGGTACGGTTCAAACGCTGCGTTGTCAACACCCGCCCATGTCGGGTATGCTGCCGGTACTCATCGCCAAGGAAGGGGACACGTCATGACGCAGGGCCGTCCGCCACGGGACCGAAGGTCCAGGATTCTCGAAATCGCCGGGGGGCTGTTTCTCGAACACGGCTACCAGGGCACCTCGATGTCGCAGATCGCGGCCGCCGTGGGGGGCTCGAAGGGCACGCTGTACGCCTACTTCAACAGCAAGGAGGCCCTCTTCGAAGCCTACCTGCAAGACAGGATGCAGGCGGATGCGTGGGTCTTCAAGCTGCCGGACCATGCGAAATATCCGGAAAGCGTGCTGACCATACTCGGGAAACGGTTTCTCGGACTTATTGTGGATGAAACCTCCATCGCACTGCTTCGCCTGTTCTATCATGAAGCCCCCCGCCTCCCGGAAATCGGCCGCATTTTTTACGAAACCTGCATCCTGAAGTTCAAGGGACAGTTCGAAGCGTATCTTGCAACCGCACATTCCGATGGGTTGCTTGACATTCCATGCACATCAACCGCAGCAGACCACTTTTTCGCGCTTTGCGAATCTCCCTTCCACATGCCGCTCATGCTTTGCATCAGGCATGAGATAACGGATGCCGAAGCAGATATCGCCATAAGGAACGCCGTCAATGTCTTCCTGAAGGCATACAGGAACGACAAGGCGTCGTGCCGCGCCGACTGATGCAATCGGCAGGCTTTCCTGCTGCATGCGCAGGGGGGAAGCCTCCAGCCGCCGCACATGAAACGGGCCGTCCGCGCGATGCGGACGGCCCGATGTGTTTTCCGGTCTGGCGGTACCCGCCATGCGGCGGCTACCCCGTGCGTAGCGGGCGCATGGCCAGCAGCGCCCGGCGGCTGAACGGCCCGATGCGGTCCGAGGCGTCGGCCACCATGCGGTGGTGGTAGTGGCTGGGGTGCACCTCGCACAGGTACAGCACCCGAACCAGGTCGGAATCGGCCAGCAGGGCCGCCGGGGATGTCTTCTGCACTTCCGCCAGCCGCGCGCGGGCCAGGGCCAGCATGTCGTCCCGGTCGCCGAAGTGCATGGTGTACGTGGGGCAGGTCTTGACGCAGGCGGGCAGCATGCCCGCGCGCACCCTGTCGATGCACATGTTGCACTTGGAGAGCAGCCCGGTGGACTCCTCCTTGCGGGGGATGTCGTAGGGGCAGGCTTCACGAATCGTCTGGTAATCCAGATCCTTGGTCTTTTCGGTGTAGAGCACCGCGCCGGTGGCCTCGTCCTGGATGATGGCGCCGGGGATGAAGGCGTCGGCCATCATCTTGCACGGCGGCTCCAGACAGTGGCGGCACTGCTCGGGAAAGAACACCCACTTCAGCTTTCCGTCCACCTCCACCTCGTTGAAGCGCACCAGCTTGAAGGTGTGCCCGTTGAGGTCCGGCGGGTTCTGGTAGCTGCCGGTGTTCACCGTCTCGTCGGCGGCCAGCTTCTTCCACTGCTTGCAGGCGGCCTGACAGCCCCGGCAGGCGGTGCAGCGGGTCTGGTCGATGAAGAAGGTCTTGCCCTTGTTCTCGCTCATGCCCGGCCGGAACGGAGATTTTGGCTGCTGGCAAGGAAAACGAGGCTGCCGCGAGGGAGCATACTCTTATCGTATTCGACCATAGCGGCAGGCGACGTTTGACGAAGCCAGCGGGCAAAAGAACGTTCCGGTCAGGCTTTGCGGACGTTGACCATGAAGACCTTGGTCTCCGGGATGCCGGTGTTCGGGTCGCCCACCGAAGGCGACAGCAGGTTGGCCGAATCGAACGTGGCGTTCTTCTTCTGGCCCCACCCGAACTGCCAGGGAATGCCCACCGCACGGTTTCGCCCATGACGGTGAACGGCTTCAGGCGCGGGGTGACGATGGCCACCACCTGCACCTTGCCGCGCACCGATTCCAGCACCACCTGGTCGCCGTTGGCCACGCCCAGCTGCGCCGCCAGCTCGCGGCTCATCTCGCAGAAGCCGTCGGGCTGCATTTCCTTCAGCCACGCGGTCTTGCGGGTCATGGCGCCGGACTGCCACTGCTCGGTCACCCGGTAGGTGGTGCACACGTAGGGGAAGCGCGGGTCGCGCACGGCCTTTTCCTCGTGCGCGAAGTGCAGGGCCGTGGGATTCACCCGTTGCGGCGACAGGGGGTTGGCCGCCAGCGGGCTTTCGAAGGGCTCGTAGTGTTCCGGCAGGGGGCCGTCCACCCGGCCGGGGCCGAACAGCTGGCCGCGCCCTTCGCGCACCATGATGAACGGCAGCTTTTCGCCGGGCTTCCACCCGCCGTCGGGCACGTCGCCCGTCCATTTCGTCCCGTCCCAGGCGATGACCGCGCGCTTGGGGTCGAAGGGCTTGCCCGTCTGGTCCACCCCGGCGCGGTTGTACAGGATGCGCCGGTTGGCGGGCCAGGCGTACGACCAGTTGGGGAACAGACCGATGGCCGCCTGTTCCGGGGTCTGGGTGCGGTCGTGCCGGGCCATCATGTTGCCCTGCTCGGTGTAGCAGCCGGAGAATATCCAGCAGCCGCACGCGGTGGAGCCGTCGGCCTGCAAGGCGGCAAAGCCGGGCACCTGCTGACCCGCCTTCCACTGCTTGTCCGCGATGGTCACGTCTTTCAGGAAGGTGCCGTTGAGGCGTTTGGCCAGCGCGCCCGCGTCGTAGAAGCCGTCCTTGAGGTAGGCGGTGTCCAGGTTCAGGATGGGCTCGGGGAACTTGCCGCCCTCCGTCTTGTAGAGCTTGCGCACTTCCTCGAACAGCCGGATGACGATGTCGCCGTCGCTCAGCGAATCGCCCATGAACTGCGCGCTCTTCTCGCGCCATTGCAGCCAGCGGCCGGAGTTGGCGATGGAGCCGTCCTTTTCCACGCTCATGCACGCGGGCAGAAAGAACACCTCGGTCTTCACGTCCTTGGGGTTCACGCCGGGGCCCTTCCAGAACAGCGAGGTCTCGTTCTCGAACAGGTTGACCACCACCGTCCAGTCCAGGTTGGCCATGGCCTTGCGGTTCTTGCCCGCGTTGGCCCCGCCCGCGCAGGGGTTCTGCCCCCACACGAACGCGCCCTTGAAGCCGCCGTTGTACATGCGCTCGAACAGCGACAGCCAGGAGTATTCCACCACCTTGGTGTCGTCGATCTTGGGCAGCCAGGTGTAGGCGGTGCGGTGGTCCGCCTCCGGGTACATGGCCTTCAGCAACGACGCCGCGTACTTGTCGAGGTTGGACCACCAGTTGGCGCTTTGCGGGTCGCTGGTGACCGGGGTGCCCGCCTTCACGTAGGCGTCGTAGTCGGCCCAGACGGCGCGGGGAATGGGCAGGTAGCCGGGCAGGTTGTCGCACAGGAGGGCGATGTCCGTGGTGCCCTGCACGTTGGATTCGCCGCGCAACGCGTTGACCCCGCCGCCCGCGATACCGATGTTGCCCAGCAGCATCTGGATCATGGACAGGGCGCGGATGTTCTGCACGCCCACGGTGTGCTGGCACTGGCCCATGGCGTAGAGGATGGTGCCCGCCCGGTCCGGCCTGCCCGTGGACGCGAAGGCGTTCCACACCGCCAGCACCTTGTCTTCCGGCATGCCGGTGACGTCCACCACGGTCTTCAGGTCGTAGCGGGCGTAGTGGCGGCGCATCACCTGAAGCACGCAGCGCGGGTCCTTCAGGGTGGGGTCCTTCAGGCTGACGCCCTTGTCGTCGGTGACGAAGGCCCACGTCTTCCGGTCATAGCTTGCCGCGGCGGGGTTGAAGCCGGAGAACAGGCCGTCCTTGAAGTCGTAGTCCGGCCCCACCAGGTACGACGCGTTGGTGTAGTCCACCACGTACTGCCTGAAATACAGCTCGTTCTCCAGAATGTGCCGGATCAGCCCGCCGAAGAACACGATGTCCGTGCCCGAGCGGATGGGCGCGTACAGGTCGGCCTTGGCCGAGGTGCGCGTGAAGCGCGGGTCCACGTGGATCAGCGTTGCCCCGCGCTGCTGGGCGCGGGTCACCCACTTGAACGAGATGGGGTGGTTCTCCGCCGCGTTGCTGCCCATGATCAGCAACACGTCGCTGTTCTTGAGGTCGATCCAGTGATTGGTCATCGCGCCGCGTCCGTAGGACTCTGCCAGAGCCCCCACAGTGGAACTGTGTCAGATGCGGGCGTGGCTCTCCAGATAGACGAGGCCCAGCGAGCGGTGCATGGCCTGCAACAGCCAGCCCTCCTCGTTGTCGATGGCGGCCGACCCCACGGACGCGATGGCCCGGGTGCGGTTGACCGGCTGGCCCTTGTCGTTGACCGTCTCGAACGAGGCGTCGCGGGTGTCCTTGATCTTGCGGGCAATGCGCGGCAGCGCCCAGTCCCACGACTTTTCCTCCCACTTGTCGCTGCCGGGAGCGCGGTACAGCACCTTGGTCACCCGCTGGCTCTGCTCGGCGGTCTGCCAGATGGACGCCCCCTTGGGGCACAGGGTGCCCTCGTTGGTGGGGTGGTCCGGGTTGCCTTCGATGTTGATGGTGCGTCCCGTAACGGGGTCGGTCCAGACCAGCAGGCCGCAGCCCACGGCACAGTAACAGCATACGGAAGTGGTCAGGGTGGCCTTGTCGATGGCCAGCCCTTCGGCATGGACCGCGACCGGGGCAAGGCTGATGCCCAGCCCCCCGAACGCGGTGGCCACGGCGCCCGTGGCCGCGAGCTTGATGAAGCCTCGCCTGTTCATCCTCATGGCGTGCCTCCTTGCGAGGATGCAGGTTGCGCGCGGAACTGCGCGTCGGGCGTGGGCCGCCGGTACCGGAACAGGCGCGGCCCCCTGCCGAAGCTGATGCCCGACATTCCCTGCATACCACACCACGGGGATATGGAAAGGAATTTTTTCCCACGTTATCAGTGATATATGTCTATCTTGGCAGAATGGACACGCGGGCGGCAGCCCGAAACGGACGGGGCGCGCGGTGTGCTCCGCGCGCCCCGGTGGGTGTGATGGGGTCAGGCTGTGGGCCTCGTCAGCACTGCGAGGATTTTTGTTCCCTGCCAAGGAAGAGCGCTTTTTTATGGAGGGAGTGTACTCTTATGGTACTCGACCGGAATAAAAAAGCGCTCTGACGAAGGCAGGGGACAAAAGGACCGCAGCAACCGGGCGTGGCAGGCGTTGCAGCTGGGGCCTTCGCCGTGGAAGGCGTTGCGGAAGTAGCGCGGGTCGGCGCGTTGCTGCGGGGTGCCGGTTTCCGCGTCCACCACCACGTCGTGGCAACCGGCGCTGGCGCACTTCATGGGGCCGCCGTCCACGTAGCCCTTGTGGTGGCAGGTGCCGCAGTCCACGGTGGGGGTGTGCGCCTCGTGCGGGAAGGGCACGCGCGGCTTGGCCAGCTTCGCCCCCTGCGGCACGGTGACGGTGACCGTCTTGCGCTCCACCAGCGGGTGATGCACCGAGAATTCCGGCGTCTCGCCATGGCAGACGAAGCAGTTGCCGGAAGCGCCCATGGACCGCGCGTGCTGCTGGTACTGCATGGGGGGGATGTTGTCGCGGTCGCGCCCAAGGGGGTTGCGGGCCGGGTACACCGCGTGCGGCGCGCCGTGGCAGGCCGGGCAGCGCAGCATGGTGGTGTCGTCGGTGCGCTCGGCGTACAGCCCGGCGGCGTCGGCGGTCCACTTGTTGAAAGCGCTGGCGGTGGCGGACCTGGGCTTTTCGGCGAAGTCGTGGCAGCCCGCGCAGTCGGGCAGGTTCACCCACGGGGTGCGTGGGGCGATGTCCTTCACGTCCTGCACCGCCACGGGGGTGATGGCCGCCATCAGCCGGTCGGCGGCGGGGTTGCCCGCCTCCTGCTCCTTGCGCAGCAGGGACAGGGCATGGTCTTCCATGGCCCCGTGGCAGCGGGTGCAGTCGAGGCCCTTGGTCACGTGATAGTCGCGCCAGAAACGGGTGGCCCCGTCGGGCGCGGAGGGATGGCAGGAATTGCAGGCATCCGCGCCGCGGCCGCCCATGTAGGCGGCGTGCCAGCCGTGGATGGCGGCGGACATGGCGGGGGGCGCGGGCTTGCCCGCCTCGGCCTTGCCCTCCAGCTCATGACAATCCCGGCAGACCACGGTGGCGCCGGACTTGGCGCGCTGCGCGAGGTCCGTGCCGTTGATGCGGTCGTGCACCTCCAGCACGTCGGCGGCCGTGGCCGGGGAAATGCCCGCCACGTCGCCCACCTTCCACGGGCCGCCGTGACAGTTGCGGCAGCCCATCTCGGTGGACACCGGCAGCACGCAGCGGGTGACGGCCAGCAGCGCACCCGAGGCGTCGCGCGCCTCCACGGTCACCGTGGGGTACGGGTTGAACCCGTCCTTGTCCACATACGGCAGCACGGGAATGTCCGTGGCCTCGTACATGGTGGTGCCTTCCACCAGCTTCAGTTCGCCGGAAAGCCGCGCGGCCGAAGGCTTGGGCTCGCCGTCCAGCCGCCAGGTCAGGGTCGCGCCCTCGGTCACCGCCTGGGGGCCGGGACCGCGATGCACCAGTTGCGCCCGCAGGGTGGAGCCGGGGGGCAGCAGGGTCCACGCGGGTTCGGCGTCGGTGACATGCTGCATGCCCTGCCTGCTCCACGCCACCAGCACGTGCCCGTCCTTGTCCGGGTCGAACGGGGGCACGTCGGTGACCAGTTGCCCGTAGCCGGAACCTGCCGCGCCGCCGGGCTGCCCGGCCGTGGCGTTTTGGGCCGGAGCCGGTGCCGGGACCGGAGCCTTTTCCGGGGGGGCGGGCCGCATGGACGGCGCGAACAGTTGCGCGCCCAGAAAGCCCACCGCGAACACGGCCACCACGATCAGCCACACGCGGAACAGGTTCTCGGTCACGGGTATCGTTCTTGCTCATCGTCGCATCTCCCTGCGTCGTTGCTGCCGAAGGATCACAAATACATATTCTGGGGATCTGGGGGCTGTTTCCAAATTAGGGTTTTCGTTCGTTGGCAAGGAAAACGAGTCTGCCATGAGGGAGTGCGGCAGCCGTTATGCGAGTCTTCGAGCATTACGGATGGCGACCGCAGAGCGTACTCTTATCGTATTCGACCGAGCCTTAGCCGTTAGGCGAGCGCACAGCGCGAGTCTTACGGATAAGGACAGCAAAGCCATGGCAGACGAAGTTTGACGCAGCCAACGGGCGAAAGGACTATTTGGAAAGGCGGCGTTCAACCTCATGGGCGATGTACACGGCCAGCGCGGTGCGCTCTGCCGGGGTGCCGCAGAAGGGCGGCATGTAGGGCAGCAGTTTGCCCTGCCCGGCCAGTTGCGCCTCCAGCCCGGCCACGCCGCGTCTGGCCGCGCGCGGCACCATGTCCAGCATGGGGTTGCCCATGCCGTGGTGGCGTCGGTCACTTCATGCGCGCCCGCCCACGCGGTGAGCGACAGCGCGCCGTCGCGCCGCATGCGTTCCACGTCCGCCGCGCGGATGCCGTTGGAATACATGTAGCCGTGGATGACCCACGGACGGCGGCCCGTTTCGCGCACCCACTCGAAGGCCCCCACCTGCGCAAGACCCAGCAGCAGCACCACGCCCGCCAGCACGGCCCGCGCCCTGCCGCCAGCCTTCACGAAAAAGGCCAGCCCGCCCAGGAACAGCAGCGGCGTGACCACCGGCCAGGCCAGGACGAAGGGGCGGATGTCCTCCGTCCGGCGCAGGATCATGGCCTGCTGGTCCGGGGGCAGCGCGGCGAAGTACCATGCCGCGCCCAGCAGCAGCCCGACGAAGGGCAGACAGACCCACTTGGCCGACCAGCGCACCATGGTCTCCCGCGTTTCCGGGCCGGGAATGCGCAGGGCCGTGATCATGGCGAACAGGCCGGACAGCAGCAGGCACAGCGAAAAGCGGAACACCAGCGCGGGCCAGAAGGTGGGGTTGAAGAACCCGTCCCAGAAGTCGCCGGTGCGCAGCCATTCGCCGGGGGTGAGCATGAACCCGATGATGCCGTTGATCATGAACAGCGACAGGAAGGCGAACAGCGCGTACAGCCAGCCCGCCGTCATGTGGTCCCTCTTGCTCATGCGGCCCGAGATGCAGCGCTGGAAGGTGTAGTAGTACACCAGCAGCGCCGCTATC
Source organism: Desulfovibrio sp. (assembly GCA_022837365.1). Classification (GTDB taxonomy): domain Bacteria; phylum Desulfobacterota; class Desulfovibrionia; order Desulfovibrionales; family Desulfovibrionaceae; genus Cupidesulfovibrio. The sequence goes on from JALHHV010000077.1 coordinate 13,157, forward strand.
TCGCCCAGGAAGAACACCCACTCCGTGGCCCAGCCGTACAGGAACAGGTGCACCAGCTGCGAGGTGGCCGCCGGGCTGACCAGCGAGATGATCAGCCAGATGCCCACCCCGGTCACCCCGCCGAAGACCATGGTCAGCAGCACGAAGAACCGGCTGTGCCGCTTGACCCACTGCAATATCTCGTTGCTGCCTTCGGCGTGGCCCTTGCGCTCGGCCATGACCAGGAAGAACCCGCCCCCCACGGCGAACTGGGCCACGAACACGTGGATGACCGAAATGAGCGCGATGAGCAGGCCGCCGTTCACCGGCAGTTGCCAGACCGGGTACTGCATGGCCTACGCCTCCTTCCCGCTGCGGCGGGCGATGACCACCAGCCACCACACGGCGGCGGCCCCGGCCGCCAGCGACACCACGAACAGCGCGGCCGCCCCGTCCTGCCCCGCCATTGGAAGCTGGGGGGGGTGAACAGGCACGGCGGCCGCCTTTGCCATGGACGCCTTCAGGTGCGGGGCCAGCCACGCGTCGCGCAGCACGGCGCGCATGGCCGCCATCAGGAATATGACGCCCACGGTGGCTCCGGAGGCCAGCCACACCCGGCGTTGCCGGGCGGCCAGCAGGGCCAGCGCCGTGCCCGCGAGGCCCAACGCGAAGGCTCCGGTGGCCAGCCAGTGCCCGCCCATGAACAGGCGCGCCATGGGTCCCGGCAGGCTGAACAGGAACCACGCGCCCAGCACGAACTGGGCGTAGGTGGCGTGGGTGAACCACTTGAGGCCCTCGGTGATGCGCAGGTTCCAGTCCTGCGGCCCCTGCGGGCCCGAGGCCACGGGGCCGCCCGCCTTCAGCAGCAGTTGGGCGCGCCCGGCCACGAACAGCCCGCCCACGGCCACCGCGCCCGTCACCATGTGCAGGTAGCGCGG
>JALHHV010000547.1 GCA_022837365.1 Desulfovibrio sp.
AGCCCCGATTCCTGACCCTCCTCTCGTGCGGATATTTTCCGGAGAGTTCACAGACAAGGCCCCGCCAAGGCGGCGGCATGCACAGCCAAGGATAGCAGATGTCCGATACGTCCACCGCAATCGTTTCCCTGTCGCTGGCCGAAGTGCGCGACCGGCTGGCCCGGCGCGAACTGACGGCGGAGCAGGTCACCGCCGCGTGTCTTGACCGCATAACGGCCACCGAGCCCGCCATCGCCGCGCTGCTCACCAACCGGGGCGAGGTTGCCCTGGCCGAGGCCCGCGCGCTGGACGCGGCCGGGCCGGACCCGGCAAAGCCGTTGTGGGGCGTGCCGCTGACGGTCAAGGACGCCCTGACCACGGCGGGCACCCGCACCACCTGCGGGTCGCGCATCCTGGGCGAGTTCACCCCGCACTACGACGCCTTTGCCGTGGCCCGGCTGCGCGAGGCCGGTGCGGTGATCCTGGGCAAGACCAACATGGACGAGCGCGAGGCCGGTGCGGTGATCCTGGGCAAGACCAACATGGACGAATTCGCCATGGGCTCGTCCACCGAAAATTCCGCCTTCGGCCCCACCCGCAACCCGTGGAACGCGGCCCGCGTGCCGGGCGGCTCCAGCGGCGGTTCCGCCGCCAGCGTGGCGGCCGGGCAGTGTTTCGGGTCCCTCGGCACCGATACCGGCGGCTCCATCCGCCAGCCCGCCTCGCTGTGCGGCTGCGTGGGGCTGAAGCCGACCTACGGAAGGGTATCGCGCTTCGGGCTGGTGGCCTACGGCTCGTCGCTGGACCAGATCGGCCCGCTGACCCGCACCGTGGAGGATGCGGCCCTGCTGCTGTCGGTCATCGCCGGGCACGACCCGCGCGACGCCACCAGCGCCGACCTGCCCGTGGACGACTATCTGGGCGCGCTGGCCGCCCGCAAGGACCTGTCCGGGGTGCGCATCGGCGTGCCGCGCGAATTCCGGGGCGAGGGCATCGACCCCGAGGTGTCCGCCGCCTGCGAAGGCGCGCTGGACGCGGCGAAGGCGCTCGGGGCCAGCATCGTGGACGTGGAGCTGCCGCACACCCCCTACAGCATCGCGGCGTACTACATCATCGCCCCGGCCGAGGCGAGCTCCAACCTGGCCCGCTTCGACGGGGTGCGCTACGGCCGCCGGGCGGAGTCCCCGCGCGACCTGGCCGACCTGTACGTGCGCTCGCGCGCGGAAGGATTCGGCGACGAGGTGCAGCGGCGCATCATGCTGGGCACCTACGTGCTGTCGTCCGGCTACTACGACGCTTACTACCGCAAGGCCGCGCAGGTGCGTCGCCTGATCCGCGAGGACTACGGGAAGGCCCTTGCCCGGTGCGATGTGCTGTGCGGCCCGGCCTCGCCGGTGACGGCGTGGGGCCTTGGGGAACTGACCAGCGACCCGCTGAAGATGTACATGATGGACGTGTTCACCCTGTCG
>JALHHV010000548.1 GCA_022837365.1 Desulfovibrio sp.
GCCACCCCGTGCGGGGCACGCAGCGACCGGCACGCGCATATCGGCCTGGGCCACGTGGGCGCGGCCGGGTTCGCCCGGCTGGTGCGCGACCCGCGCTTTGCCGGTCACCCCATGGTGCTGGAAACGCACAAGGGCAAGGATCTGGCCGAGGACCGCCGCAACCTGCGGGTGCTGCTCCGCCTGGCGGCGGGTGACGACCCGGCCGAGGCGGTGCGCGACGTGGACGGTTTGGGGGAATAGGGACGGCAGCCCCGATCTCCATGGGTACGCGGGGGCGGCCGCGCCGGGAAGGCGGGCTAGCTCCCGCCGCCGTCGGCGCCGTTCTCCGTGTCGTCGTCCGGCGTGTCTGCCTGGGGGACCGGGGGCGCATCCTGGCCGGGCAGCAGCGAGCCGGGGCACGCCGCGCCCGACGGGCATCCCCCCACCCCGGCCGAGGCGCATCCCGAACAGTCCGCGCCGGTGTCCTCTGTACCGGGCGCGGTGACCGCGTATTCCGGGCGCAGGTGGGGCATCAGTTCCCTGGTGGCCGTGCGCTGCGCGGCTTCCACGAACACCTTGCCGTCCCGCGCCGTCACGTCGAAGCGCGTCACCACCCGGCGGTCGTCCGGGAACATCAGCCGTTTCTGGCGGATCATCTCCTCCACGATGCCTTCCAGCGCCTCCTGCGTGTCGTCGGTCAGATCGAAGCGCACCAGCGACAGGCGCAGGTTGGCGCGCCAGCGCTCGTCGGGCAGGAAGGCCGCGTTCCACGCGAACACGCCAAGGCTCACGGCGTTCTCCGGGCCGCTCAACTCCTCGGCCACGGCCAGCAGCGGGCGGCAGAAGTCGTGGATGAGTTGCGAAAAGGGGTCCATCTTCCGCTCGGCCTTGCGGCGGCGGATCTCGGCGATGCGTTTCTTCAGCTTCCTGGCGTCGGTGGCGGCCATGGTGCCTCGCTGCGGTAGGGTGCGTGGCGCGCGGTTGGGCGCGAACGGCAGGTGCATAGGCGGTTTCGCGGGCAAGCGCAACCCGGCGGC
>JALHHV010000078.1 GCA_022837365.1 Desulfovibrio sp.
CCGTCGGCGGCCAGCGCCGCGCCGAGGGCCAGACCCAGGTCGCACGAGCCGCCCGCGATGAGCGCCGGGCCGCGCAGGGCGGAATCCGCCAGGGCGGCGCGGGCTACCATGCCAGCACCCCGGTCACCAGCGGGGCGGGGAGCGTGGCGACGCATCCCTCCTCTCCGGCCTCCGCGTCCAGCGCGTGCAGCGAACAGCGCAGGCCGTCACCGGTGCGCTCCATGCGGAAGGCGTAGTCCCCCGGCGGTACGAAACGCCGGAAGCGGAACCCGCGTATCTCACATATCGGGCGTATCGGGCGCGGCGGCCCGTCGAAAGGGAAATCCGGGCCGCCCGCCCAGCGCGACGCTTCGTCCGCGAATGCCTGTACGATGCACGAGCCCGGCACCACGGGAGCGCCGGGGAAATGCTCCGCGAACAGCGGGTGGGCCGGGTCGAACCGGAACACCCCTCGGCGCACGGTGCGGTGCGCGCAGGCGGAAGCCTGTGTTGCCGTATCCCTGTTGTCGGACATGCCTGCTACCCTCCCGCCAGCCCGTCCAATCCACCGGTGGCCCCGCGTTCGGTCACGGCGCGGATGGCCTCGCCCGTGGCGTCCACCAGCAGGTCGATCTCCTCGCCGGTGATGGACAGCGGCGGCATGAGCACCATCACGTCGCCCAGCGGGCGGACGATCACCCCGCGCCGCCGCGCCTCCAGGGTCACCCGGTGGCCCATGCGTTGGGCCAGGTCGTAGGATTCCCTGGTCTCCCGGTCGCGCACCATCTCGATGCCGGTCATCACGCCACACCTGCGAATATCGCCCACGTGGGGCAGGTCGCGCAGCGTTTCCAGCCGCGCGGCCAGCCGGGCGATCTTCGGTTGCAGCCGCTCCATCACCTGTTCTTCCTCGAACACGTCCAGCGAGGCGATGGCCGCCGCGCAGGCCAGCGGATTGCCGGTGTAGGTGTGGCCGTGGAAGAAGGTGCGCAACTCCTCGTGGCGGGCCAGGAAGCCGTCGTGCACCCGCTCGGTGGTCAGGGTGGCGGCCAGCGGCAGGTAGCCGCCGGAAATGCCTTTGGCCAGGCACAGGAAGTCGGGAGTCACCCCTTCCTGCTCGCAGGCGAACAGGGTGCCGGTCTTGCCGAAGCCCACGGCCACCTCGTCGGCCACCAGGAACACGCCGTGCGCGTCGCACAGTTCGCGCACCCGGCGCAGCCAGCCCGGCGGCTGCAACAGCATGCCCGCCGCGCCCTGCACCAGCGGTTCCACCACGGCGGCGCACATCTCGTGCCCGTGGCGCGCGAACAGGTCTTCCACGTGGGCGATGCATTCCCGGCCGCAGTCCCCGGCCTGCCGCCCGAACGGGCAGCGGTAGCAGTGGGGGCTTTCCGCCTTCAGCGTGTCGAACAGCAGCGGCGCGTAGATGGCGTGGAACAGGTCCATGCCGCCGAGAGCCACGGCCCCTACTGTGTCACCGTGGTAGGCGTTGCGCAGGCTGAGAAAGCGGGTGCGCCGGGCGTCGCCGCCCAGATGCGCCGGGGCCTGGCGGTGGAACTGGAAGGCGATCTTCAGTGCCACTTCCACGGACGTTGACCCGCTGTCGGAATAGAACACCCGCGTCAGCCCCTGCGGAGCGATGGCGGCCAGCCGCGCCGCCAGTTCGATGGACGGCTCGCTGCCCAGGCCCAGCAGGGTGGTGTGGGCCACCTTGTCCAGTTGGGCGCGCACGGCCGCGTCCAGTTTGGGGTGGCGATGCCCGTGCACGTTGGTCCACAGCGAGGACACGCCGTCCAGGTAGGACACGCCGTCGGTGTCGATGAGCCGGTTGCCCTCGGCGGCGGCGATGACCAGCGGGTCGGCGGCCAGCCAGTCGCGCATCTGGGTGAAGGGGTGCCACACGTGGGCCTTGTCCATCGCGCGCAACCGCCGGGTGGCGTCCGTTGCCGCGGGGGCGGCAGACGCCCCTGACCTGCCGGACATGCCGGACGCGCCGTTTTCCGTAACCTGTCCGCTCATGCCCGCGCCTCCCCGCCGCCTTGTCCATCGTCCACGGTCCCGCCCACGCCCAGCGTGGCCAGCATGTTCATGTCGTCGGCAAGGGCGCGGCCCGCCGTGGTCAGGTAGTTACCCACCATCAGGCCGTTGGCCCCGGCCGCCAACACCCACGGCTGCCACGCGCCCAGCGTGGTTTCGCGCCCGCCGCACACCAGGATGTCACGCTCCGGGTGCAGCAGGCGGAATACGGCGATGGCCCGCAACGCCTCCATGGGCGGCAACGGACTGCGATGGCCCAGCCGTGTGCCCGGAATGGGATGCAGAAAGTTCAGCGGTATGGAATCCACGTTCAGTTCACGCAGGGTCAGGGCCAGCTCCACGCGGTGTTCCCACGTTTCGCCAAGGCCCAGGATGCCGCCGCAACAGGTGCGCAACCCCGCCCGAGCGGCTTCGCGCACGGTGGCGACATCGTCGTCGTAGGAGTGTGTGGTACATACCTGCGGGAAAAAACTTCTGGCCGTTTCCAGATTGTGGTGGTAGCTGGAAATGCCTGCGTCCTTCAGGCGGCGCGCTCGTTCTCCCCGTCCGTCCGGTCCTTTCGATGCGGCGGACCCCGTGGCGAGCTGCCCCAGTGAGGCGCACAGGCCGATGTCCACCCGTTCGCGCAACAGGCGCGCCGCATGGCAGACCGCGTCGAATTCACGCTCCGAAAGGGCGTTGCCGCTGGTCACGATGCCGAAACGGCGCACGCCCGCGCGGGCCAGTTCCTCCGCATGGCGCAGCAGTGCGTCGGGGCCGAGCAGCCCATGCACCGGAGCGCCCGTGTCGTGGTGCGACGACTGGGCGCAGAAGGCGCAGTCCTCGCCGCAGCGGCCCGACTTGGCGTTGACGATGCCGCAGGTGGTCGCCAGCGGTCCCTTGCGGGCCGAACGCACGGCCTGCGCCACGGCCAGGATGTCCAGGATGTCGGACGCGGGCAGCCGCACCACGGCCAGCGCTTCCTCTCCGGTGATGCCGGACGGGGAGCCTTGGGCCGCGTGGGCGCGGCATGGCGATGCGCAAGAAGTCTCCGTTCCGGGGGGAATGGTGTCCGAAAGGCGCGCGCTCAGACGTTCCAGCAGGGGGTTCATGTACCGGTATCGCTCCTGTTGAATGGCAGTTCAGGGCGAGTAGCGGGCGTGTTCCTTTTTGTCAACCAAGCAATTGCCTGATGGTTTACAATCGCCGTGGACATTCGCCATGTTGCGCGAAGCGGGCGGCAACTGGCGATCCGGAGAGGAACTTTCGCGGCTGCTCGGCGTGAGCCGGGCCGCCGTGGCCAAGCACGTGCGGGCGTTGCGCGCGGAAGGGCACCAGATCGAGGCCATGACCCGCCGGGGCTACCGGCTGCTGGCCGAGGCCGACGTGCTCACCGTGGCCGCCGTCCGGCAGGGGCTGCGCACCGTCTGTTTCGGCCGGGGCGATTTCGTCCTGCACGGCTCCACCGATTCCACCAACCGCGAGGCCGCGCTGCTGGCCCTTGGCGGGGCGCCCGAAGGCACCGTGGTGGCGGCTTCCGAACAGACCGCCGGGCGCGGGCGCGCCGGGCGGGCCTGGGCATCGCCCGCCGGGGTGGGAGTGTACGTTTCGCTGGTGCTGCGGCCGCGCCTTGCCCCGCAGGCCGCACCGCTGGTCACCCTGATGACCGCCGTGGCCGTGGCCGAGGCGGTGGCCGAGGTCACCGGCCTTGCCCCGCGCGCCAAATGGCCCAACGACGTGCTGGTGCACGGCCGCAAGGTGTCGGGCAACCTGACCGAGGTGGCCCTGGTGGCCGACACGGTGTCCCACGTGGTCACCGGCGCGGGCATCAACGTGAACACCCGGGCCGGGGACCTGCCCGAAGACCTGCGGGAAAAGGCCACCTCGCTGGCGGCCGAACTGGGCCGCCCGGTATCGCGGGTGGACGTGCTGCGCGCCTTTCTGGAACGGGCGGAACACTGGTACGCCGCCCTGCGAGAGGGCGACCCCGGCCCGGTCATCGCCCGCTGGAAGGAGCTTTCCGCCATCGTGGGCACCCCCCTGCGGGTGGGCACGCCCCACGGCGTGGTGGAAGGGCTGGTGGCCGACGTGGACCCCGACGGCCTGCTGCGTCTGGTGGACGCCCAGGGCCACGAACATCGCCTGCATGCGGGCGACGTCATTGACAGCAGGCCGTAAGCGCCTATCTCTTCGTGGCCGCGCCCGGCCGGTGTGACGCACCGGCGCCGGACGCGGCGGCGCGCCTTCCCGTCGGCTCCCGGTTTTCCGGTGCGGCCACGGGATTCGCGCGTCCGGCCACGGGCACGGCCGGCACGCCGCATCCCCTGGCCCGCGCCGGATCATGCCTGCGGGCGGGTGCGACGCCCACCACCGAACCGAACGGACGGCACGAGATGTCGCAGCACGCGCGCCCGCAGGGCGACGACGCATCCTATCGCGGCATCTGGCGGCTGACATGGCCCCAGATGCTGATGATGGTCTTCCATTTCCTCATCGGGTTCACCGACGTCTGGGTGGCAGGCCGCATCCAGCCAGAGGTGCAGGCCGCCATCGGCCTTGTCTCGCAGTGCCTGTTCTTTCTGCTGGTGGTTGCCGTGGCCGGTGCCAACGCCGGGGTCGCGGCCATCAGCCAGGCGCTGGGGGCGGGCCTGCTGCCGCGCGCCCGGCGCTACGCGGGCATGGTGCTGGCGGGCGGGTGCACGGTGGGCGTGGGCATCATGCTGCTGGGCCTGGCCACCATCGAGCCCTTCCTGCGCCTGTTGCAGGTGCCCGAGCCCATCATGCCGGTGGCCTCGTACTTCTGGAAGGTGTACCTGCTGGGCCTGCCCGCCAACTACCTGTTCACCATCACTGGGGCGGTGTTCCGCGCCCGCAAGCGCATGATCGCGCCGCTGGTGTCCATGGTGGTGGTCTGCGTCGTCAACGCCGGGGCCACCCTGGGCTTCGGCCTCGGGCTGTGGGGCCTGCCCGCCTACGGGTACGCCGGGGTGGCCTGGGCCACCTTCGTCGCCATCATGATCGGGGCCGCGCTGAACGTGGGCATGCTGGTCCGCGACCGGGAACTGCTGCAACGCGCCTCGTTCCCCCCCCTGCGCTGGATGCGGCGCGGCGCGCCCTATCTCATCCGCGTGGCCGCGCCCGCCGCCGGGCTCCAGATCATGTGGAACCTCGGCTACCTGGTGCTGTTTTCCATCACCGCCTCGCTGCCTGCGGGCAGCGTGGCGGCCCTGGCCGGCATGACGGCTGGCATGCGCGTGGAATCGTTCATTTTCCTGCCTGCGCTGGCCTTCAACATGACCGCCTCGGTGCTGGTGGGCCATCTGCTGGGCGCGGGCCGCAAGCCGGAAGCCTTCCGGGTCAGCCTGCGCCTGCTGGGCGTCGGCTGCGCCTCCATGAGCGTGTTCGCCGTGCTGCTCTGGCCATGGACGGCCGACATCGCCGCCTGGCTGGCCCCGGAACCCGCCGTGGCCGTCCAGGTGGTCAGCTATCTGCGCTACAACCTCGTCTCCATCCCCTTCACCGTGGCCAGCATGACCCTTGGCGGGGTCATGACCGGCGCGGGCGCCACCCTGTATTCCTTCCTGGTGTACGGTTCGGCCACGTGGTTCGTGCGGCTGCCGCTGGCATGGGTCATGGGCCACGTGGTGTGGCGGGATGCGGCGGGGATCTTTCTCGCCATGTTCGTTTCCCAGGTGTTCCAGTCTTCGGTCATGCTGTGGCTGTTCTGCACGCGTGACTGGAGCCGGTTCAGCATGATCCGGCGCAACGGCCGCAAGGCCGCGCCACAAGGAGCTGCCTCGCATGACCGACAGTGAGTTGACCCCCGGAGAGTTCCGGCCCGTCTCGCTCGACCGCATGGCCGAGTACCTCGACCTTTTCGCCCGTACGCCGCAGCACGCGTCGGACTACAGTTTCACCAACGTCTGGGGCTGGGCCGAATACTACGGCCTGGAGTGGACCTTTGCGCACGGGTTGTGCTGGCTGCGCCAGACCAGGCCGGAACCCGTATGGTGGGCGCCCGTGGGGCCGTGGCTGGATGCGGACTGGAGCCGGTGCGCGCTGCTGGGCGCGGGCGCCCGGTTCATCCGCGTGCCCGAGTCGCTGGCCATGCACTGGCAGCGGACCCTGGGCGACCGGGTGGCGCTGGCCGAGGCGCGCGGCCAGTGGGACTATCTGTATGCCGCGCAGGACTTGGCGGAACTGAAGGGCAACAAGTTCCACAAGAAGAAGAACCACGTGAACGGCTTCCTGAAGGCCTATCCGCACGAGTACCATCCCATGACGCCGGACTGCATTGAGGCGGTTCTGGACATGCAGGAGGAATGGTGCAAGTGGCGCGAGTGCGACGAATCGCACGCGCTGGTGGCTGAGAACACCGCCGTGCGCAGGGTGCTGGAGCACTGGGACAGGATTCCCGGGCTTTCCGGCGGGGCGCTGTACGTGGAGGGAAAGATGATCGCCTACACCGTGGGCGAGCGGCTGGACGACGAGACCCTGGTGGTGCATTTCGAGAAGGCCAAGCCGGAGTATCGCGGCGTGTACCAGGCCATCAACAACCTGTACGCGCGCGAGCACGCCATGAGCTTCCGGTACATCAACCGCGAGCAGGATCTGGACGACCTTGGCCTGCGGCAGGCCAAGGAGAGCTACAATCCCGTGGGCTTCCTGAAGAAGTTCGCGGTGGACGTGGCCCCGGCGTAGGGGTTCGGAATTCGTCTTTTGCCTCCGGGCAGCGTTGAATTTGCGTTTTTGATGCTCACGTACAAAAGTACAGCGTTGCTTTCGCCATCCGTAAGATTCGCGCTACGCGCTTACCTAACGGCTGGCGATCTGCGCTCAAAAACGCAACTTCGCCTTGCCCGGAGGGCAACACTCGTAACTCCTTGCATTGCCCCCGCACCAGCCATCCGCGCCGGAAGACCGGCGCGGAGTATAGGGAAGAAAGGCATTTTCCGAACAAGTCAGGAAGTGGGCGAGAAAGCGCTCCATATATTTTTGCTCAGTCACTCCGCACCTTCCCGTTGACCCCCCCGTGGTTTGACACCCCGCCGCCGAAGGCAGTAGAAGGGCGCGGCGTCCACCGCCCCGTGCGGGGCGCGCCATGAATTTCAGGAGGTTTCCATGTCCGATGCCATCCGCGAAAAGGTGCAGGCCGCCCTCGACAAGGTCCGTCCCTATCTGCAGGGCGACGGAGGCGACGTCGAACTGGTCCGCGTGCGCCTGACCGGCGCGTGCAAGGGCTGTCCCATGTCGCAGCAGACCCTGAAGGGCGGCGTGGAACGCATGGTGCTGAAGGAAGTGCCCGAGGTGAAGCGCGTCGAGGCCGTGTAGCCTCCGCGCCGCGCTCCCGTTTCTTTCGTCTTCCCGGCCGCGCGTGCGGCATTCCACGCCATCAACGATACCCGAAGAACGGGGAGAACATCATGACCAAGGTCGTCACGCGCTTCGCGCCGAGCCCCACCGGGCACCTGCACATCGGCGGGGCGCGCACCGCCATCTTCAACTGGCTGCTGGCTCGCCACTTCGGCGGCACCTTCCTGCTGCGCATCGAGGATACCGACCAGGAGCGCTCGCTCCAGGAGTACACCGACTCCATCCTGGCCTCCATGCGCTGGCTGGGCCTGGACTGGGACGGCGAGCCCATCTACCAGAGCAGGCGCTTCGACATCTACAACGGCTACATCGACCGCATGCTGGAAATCGGCCACGCCTACTGGTGCGAATGTTCGCCCGAAGAGGTGGAGCGGATGCGCGAAACGGCCCGCGAGCGCGGGCTGAAGCCCAAGTACGACGGCCGCTGCCGCGAGCGCGGCCTTGGCCCCGGCCCCGGCCGGGTGGTGCGCCTGAAGGCCCCGCTGACCGGCCGCGTGGTGTTCGAGGACGTGGTCAAGGGCACCCTGGCCTTCGATGCGGCGGAACTGGACGACATGGTGCTGCGCCGGGCCGACGGCACGCCCACCTACAACATGGCCGTGGTGGTGGACGACGCCGCCATGGGCGTCACCCACGTGCTGCGCGGCGACGACCACGTGTCCAACACGCCCAAGCAGGTGCTGATCTACCAGGCCCTTGGGCTGCCGCTGCCGGTGTTCGGCCACGTGCCCATGATCCTTGGTCCGGACAAGAAGAAGCTGTCCAAGCGCCACGGCGCGCGCGCGGTCATCGAGTATGAGCAGGACGGCCTGCTGCCCCAGGCGCTGGTGAACTATCTGGTGCGCCTGGGCTGGTCGTACGGCGATCAGGAAATCTTCGCGCTGTCGGAACTGGTGGAAAAGTTCACCACCGACAACCTGAACAGCGCCCCCGCCGCCTTCGACCCGGACAAGTTGCAGTGGCTGAACGCCCACTACCTGCGCGAGACTCCGGTGGACGAACTGGCCCGCCTGGCCGCGCCCTTCGTGAAGGCGGAAGGCTTCGACGCGGCCCCGGAACGGCTGGCCGCGCTGGTGCCCCTGTTCCGCGAGCGCGCCTCGAACCTGGCCGACCTCGCCAAGGTGATGCGCTTCATGCTGGTGGACGCCGCCGCGCTGGACCACGACCCCGCCGCCGTGGCCAAGGCCCTGACCGCCGAGGGCAAGGCCCACGTGGCCGCCCTGCGCGGGCTGCTGGAAAAGGCCGAGCCCTTCGACAAGGCCGCGCTGGAGAAGGTGGTGCACGACTACGTGGAGCAGGGCGGCCTGAAGTTCAAGCAGGTGGGCCCGCCGCTGCGCGTGGCGCTGGCTGGCTCGCTGGGCGGCCCCGGCCTGCCCGAGATCATGGAAGTGCTGGGCCGCGCCGAAACCCTGGCCAGGCTCGACCGGGCGGCGACGCTGGGCTAGAAGCCCGCCGCACCGGCAATGAAACCACGTCCGCAACGGGGCCGGAAGCGATAGCTTCCGGCCCCTCTTCATTGCCCGGCCGGGGGGCGATGAATCCGGTAAAACGTCATTTGCTTGTTGACACCGCCATTTGCTCGTCGATAAAGTATATGACCATCAATGTTGTCGGCCGCCGCCGGGGATCGTGGCGCGGCGGCCGCACGCGCAACGGGGGGCCGGCGTGGCCCGTGTTGCCGGGACAGTGCCGGGGGGACCATGTATTCGGGGATTACGGTCGACCTGTCGGACATGCTGTTGTCCATTTCGGAGGCGCTCGACCTTGCGAGCCCTTCGCTGTCGCAGCATCAGTTGCGGGTCGCCTTCGTGGCATGGGAACTGGCGGAGGCGCTGGACCTGCCGCAGAAGGACAAGGAAACGCTGTTCATCGCATCGCTGCTGCACGACGTGGGCGCGCTGTCGCCGGAAGACAAGCTGGACGTGCGCGCCTCGCGCGTGGAGAACATGGACGAGCACTGCGCCGTGGGCGCGGGGCTGCTGGCTCAGGGGCCGGGCCTGGCCGAGGCCGCCGAGGTGGTGCGCCTGCACCACGCCACCCTGCCGGAACTGGAGGCGCACGGCCCCGATCCGCGCGTGGGTCTGCTGGCCCAGATCGTCCTGCTGGCCGACACGCTGGAACGGTCCATGGACCGGGGCATCTACGTGCTGCACCAGCACGACGACCTCACCGCCGGAATCCGCCGCATGTCGGGCTGCGCCATGGACCGCCGGGTGGTGGAGGCCTTTCTGCTGGTTTCCGGCCGCGACGAATTCTGGCTGAACCTCGTTTCGCCCCGCCTGTTCGCCTTTCTCAGCGAACGCAATCCCTGCCGCCGCCTGCAACTGGACCTGGACGGCGTGCGCATGTGGTCGCTGCTGGTGCGGGAGATCATCGACTTCCGCTCCCCGTTCACCGCCACCCATTCCGCCGGGGTTTCCGCCTCGGCCGGGGCGCTGGCGCGGGCCTTCGGCCTGCCCGAGCCCGAGGCGCGCCTGCTGGAAATCGCGGGCAACCTGCACGACCTCGGCAAGATGGTGGTGCCCAACGCCATCCTGGAAAAGGCGGGCCCCCTGTCCGACGAGGAATTCGCCGTGATGCGCCAGCACACCTACCACACCTACCTGGTGCTCAACTCCATGAAGGGGCTTGGCGGCATCGCCGAATGGGCGGCTTTCCACCACGAGAAGCTCGACGGCTCGGGCTATCCCTTCCGCATCGGGGCGGGCGGACTGAGCATCGGTTCGCGGATCATGGCCGTGGCCGACATGTGCACCGCCCTGGCCGAGGACCGGCCCTACCGGGCGGGCATGCGCCGTGACGAGATCGTCGACGTGCTGCGCGACGGCGTGCGCCGGGGGCTGCTGGACAAGGCCGTGGTGGCCACGCTGGAATCGCGGCGCGACGAGATCATCGACATTGCGGCGGCGGCGCAGGGCAAGGCGCGCAGCAAGTTCGCCCGCCACATCGGGCGCTGAGGCATCGGCATTGCCGCAACGCGGGGGCCGAAGAAGCACGCAAAAGGGGACGCCATGTGGCGTCCCCTTTCCATTGCCGTCCGTTTCGGTCGGTTCTTTCCGTTTCCGGCCATTCCTGCCTGCGTGCTACTGGACCGGGTAGCCGCCGTTGCGGCGTTCGTTCCCGTTGCCGTCATCCTCGTCATCCTCGTCGCCGAGGTCGTCGTTGCCGGAATCCCCGTCGTCCAGCAGGGCGGACAGGATGTCCTCGTCCAGATCGTCGTCGTCCTCGTCGTCGTCGTCCTCACCGCCGTCCAGGTCGCGGGCGGCGGCACGGGAAGCGTAGGCGCGGTCCATGTCCAGCAGGGGGCCGTCATCGCGGGTCAGGCTGCCGGCCGGGTCGGAGGCGAAGCCGTCGCCTTCGTCGTCGCGGGTGAACATGCGCCAGGTCACGCTGCCGTCGTCGTGCTGTTCCGAGGACACGCGCAGGATGGGGGTATCCTTCCAGATGTAGATCATGGTGTCGTCGGGCCATATCTCGCAGCGCATGTGCGCCGCGATGTCATGCGCGCCGATGGCGCCGGGGTTCTCGCCCAGTTCCTCGAGTTGCTCGCGCAGCAGTTCCTCGACGCGGGCCGCCACCTTGCTGCCGTATTTCATGGAATCGTCTCCTGTGGATGGGGCGCGGGCGCCCGTGGTCGTCCTTCCGCGCACGGCCGCAACAGGGATGCGCGGGCTGGTTGCGGATGCGGCCCGTTCTTGCCCGGCGGGCCGACGTGGCCTATGCTGCGGCGCATCCGGCCGACATCGCCCGACAACAACCAGAGGTACGCCAGTGACCCAGCAGAACCGCCGCATCATCGAACGCCTGCCCCTGTTCGACGGGCTTTCCGACGCCCAGCTTGAAGGGCTTGCGGGCATCGTGGTGGACCGCCGCGTGGACAAGGGCCAGATGATCTTCTTCGAATCGTCTCCGGCAGAGGGCTTCTACGTGGTGGCCGAGGGCCGCGTGAAGATATTCAAGACCGCGCCCGACGGGCGTGAGGCCGTGATGCACGTGATGGGTCCCGGCGAGACCTTCGGTGAGGTGGCGGTGTTCCAGGGCGGCACCTTTCCCGCCCACGCCATGGCCGTGGAGAATGCGCGGGTGCTGTTCCTGCCGCGCAAGGGCCTGGTGGACCGCATCACCCGCGACCCCACCCTGGCCATGAACATGCTGGCCGCGCTGTCGCGCAAGCTGCGCGTGTTCACCACCAAGGTGGAATCCCTGACCCTGCACGAGACGCCGCAGCGCCTCGCCGCCTACCTGCTGCACGCCAGCGAACTGAAGGGCGACGCCGACACCTTCCGGCTGGACATGGCCAAGGGGGTGCTGGCGGGCATGCTGGGCACCGCGCGCGAGACGCTTTCGCGCTGCCTCGGAAAGCTGGCCGAACGGGGGGCCGTTTCCGTGGACGGGCGCGAGGTGACCATCGTGGACCGCGACTATTTGCAGGCGTTGGCCGACGGGGACGAGACGCTCTGACGATGGGGGCGAAGGTGGCGTGACGCTACGCGCCGCGCCGCACGGCGGGCAGCAGCACCGTGAAGCGGCACCACAGGCCCGGCTGCGATTCCACGATGATGTGCCCGCCGTGGTTGCGGCTGACGATGAAGTACGACACCGAAAGGCCCAGCCCCGTGCCTTCGCCGGGCGGCTTGGTGGTGAAGAACGGCTCGAACGCCCGTACCCGCGTCCTCTCGTCCATGCCCGGCCCGTTGTCCTCCACTTCCACCCGCACGTAGTCGGCGTCGGCCCCCGGAGTGGCGGGCTCCCCGCTTCCATCGCTCCTTCCGGCCCCTTCGGGCAGGCCGGGCACGCCGCGTTGCGTGCCCACGCGCAGGATGACGCGCGGCTTTTCCCTCTGCGGGTAGGCCTTGCGCGAGATGGCCTGCGAGGCGTTCTTCAGCAGGTTGAACAGCACCTGTTCGATCTCGGTGGGGGCGCATTCCGCCCTGGGCGTGCCGGGCGTGTACTCCCGGATGATCCGGATGTTGCGGAAGTCGTGGCGCTTCTTGAGGTCGTAGTCGTTTTCGGCCAGTTCCACGGCCCGGTCCAGCAGCACCGACAGGTCGCACTCGCTGCGCTCGGCGTCGCTGCGCCGGGCGAAATCCAGCATGTGCCGCACGATGTCCGCGGCGCGGGCGCAGGCCTCGCGGATGTTGGTCACCAGCTTGGCCAGCCCGCGCAACTCGAAGTAATGCTGCACGCGCTCCAGGTCCACGCCCGCCATCAGTGCGGCGGCCTCGTTGTCCGGCACGCCGGGGGCAAGGCGGCGTTGCAGGTTCTGGGCCGACTGGGTGATGGCCGACAGGGGGTTGTTGATCTCGTGCGCCATGCCCGCGGCCACGCCCCCCACGGACATCATCTTTTCCGTCTGCACCATGATCTCGCGCAGCTTCTTCTGCTCGGTCACGTCGCGGATGATGGCGATGAGCCACGGTTCCCCCCGCAGGGTGAACCGGCTGAGGGAAATCTCGCAGTCGAAGGGGGCGCCGTCCGCGCGCAGGTGCGTCCATTCGAAGAACTGCGGCTCGCCGCCCAGGGCCTTGGCCAGGCGCATCTCCTCCACCAGCCGGGTGTCTCCGGAGCGGGGCTGCTCCGGCGGCGAAAGGTCGCGCGGGGCCATGGAGGTCAACTGGTCCAGGGGCCTGCCGAACAGCTCGCAGGCCCGGCGGTTGGCGTCGCGCACCAGTCCGTCGCGGATCAGGAAGATGGCGTCGTTGGCCGCCTCGAACAGCGCCCGGTACTTGCGCTCACTCTCGCGCAGTTCCTCTTCGGCGCGCAGCCGTTCCGACACGTCGCGCGCGATGCACGAGACGTAGGGCCGCCCGCCGATGTCGTGGCGCTTCAGGGCCAGTTCCAGCCACAGGCCGCCCCCTTGCGAGGGCTGGCGGATCAGGCGGCGTTCCTCGCCGGTAGCCGTGGGGACGGCGTCGGCCATGTGCCATGCGCCGGTGCGCGGGCCGTCCTGCGGCTCGGCGTCCTCCGCGCCGCCCGCCAGGCGCGGCTTCCACCCGGCCAGTTCGGGAAACGCCGCCGCCAGCGGGCGGCCGGTCAGGGCCTCCCACGGCAGCCCGGCGAAGCGGCAGGCCGCGCCGTTGGCGTCCAGCACCACCAGGGTATCGGCGTCCAGCAGCAGCACCCCGTCGCCCGCGCTTTCCAGCAGGGCGCGGAACAGTTCCAGTTGCTGGAGGCGCTCCTTCAGTTCCGGGTAGTAGCTCTTGCGCGTGGAGGCCTGCCCGAGCCCGATGAGCTTTTCCCGCAGGTCGTCAGAGCGCTTCGGCATACAATTCTTCCAGTTCGCGCGCGTCGAGCGGGGCCGGATTGGTGGACAGGCAGGGATCGTCCAGCGCCAGGCGCGCCAGTTCCGCCAGTTGCCCCCGGGTGACCCCGTACTGGGCGAGCCCCTTGTCGAACCCGGCCCGGCGGCGCATGTCGCCAAGCCGGGCGAACAGGGCGTCGCGCACCTCGTCGTCCGGAGCTGCGAGGGTCCCGCCCGCGCCCAGCGCTCCGTCCACGCCCAGCGCCTCGGCCACGCGGCGGTAGCGCCGCGGCGCCGCCGTGAAGTTGCGGCGCACCACGAAGGGCAGCAGCAGGGCGTTGCATTCGCCGTGGGGCAGGTCCAGCAGGCCGCCCAGGCTGTGCGACAGGGCGTGCACCGCGCCCAGGATGGCGTTGGAAAAGGCCAGCCCCGCGTTCATGCTGCCAAGGGCCATGCGCGCCCGGGCGTCCCTGTCGCGCAGGTCGTCCAGCACGTCGAACAGGGCTGTTCCGATGCCCCGGATGGCCTCAAGGGCGAACATGTCGGTGACGGGCGAATGGGCGTTGGAGGCATAGGCCTCCACGGCGTGGGTCAGGGCGTCGAGCCCGGTGGCGGCGGTGAGGTTGCGCGCCTTGGTCAGGGTGGTCAGCGGGTCCACCAGGGCCACGTCGGGCACGTTGGCCTTGCTGACGATGGCGATCTTCACCCTGCGCGGCGTGTCGCGGATGATGGCGAACTGCGAGACGTCGGCGGAACTGCCCGCCGTGGTGGGCACGCAGACCAGCGGGGGCATGGGCTTGGGGATGGCGTCCACCCCCTCGTAGTCCAGGACGTGGCCGCCGTTGGCCACCACGATGCCGATGCCCTTGGCACAGTCCATGGGACTGCCGCCGCCCACGGCCACGATGGCGTCGCACCCTTCGGCGCGGAACACTTCGCTGCCCTGCATCACTTCGGTATCGCGGGGGTTTTCCGACACTCCCAGAAAGGTCGCGCAGGCAATGCCTTCGTCGCGCAGGGTGCGGACCACCGCCTCGGTATGTCCCGCCGCCGCCACGCCCTGGTCGGACACCACAAGGCACCGTGATGCGCCGAGGTTGCGGGCATGCCGACCCGCCAGACCGGCCGCGCCGTAGCCGAACACGAATTCAGGCGCGACGAATTTGCGCAGTTCGTAGTCGCTCATGGAACGCCCCCGATGCCGCCGTGCGACGGCCCTTCCCCTGAAGGACGCCGCCAGTGTTTCCCCGTATCGCACTGTATGCAAGGCGGGGCCGTTTCGTCATCCTTTTTGTGACCGGGGTTTACCAACGCGTGGAACGGCGCACGGCCCGCGTTGCGGGCCGTACGTCGTGGGCAGTCTGGTCTGGCGAGGCGCTGGCGCGTCAGGCCAGAGGAGTGGGCGCAGGGGCGTCAGGCGAGCGGAGTGGGCGCTGGCGCATCAGGCCAAGGGTGTGGGCGCTGGCGCGTCAGGCTAAGGGTGTGGGCGCTGGCGCGCCCTGGCACGTCATGACCATTTCGTTCAGCGGCACGTTGGTGCCGGAAAGCTCGCGGGCCTTGGCCAGAGCTGCGGTAAGGCCCCGGCAGCAGGGCACTTCCATGCGCAGCACGGTCATGGACCGGATGCCGCTGGTGGCCAGGATGTCGGCCAGGCGCTGGGCGTAGGCGTCGGTGTCGTCGAACTTGGGGCAGCCGATGAGCACCACCTTGCCCTTGGCGAAATGGCTGTGGAACAGGGGCGAGGCCGCCGCCGCACAGTCCGCCGCCACCAGCACGTCGGCGTCCTTCAGGTAGGGGGCCGTGGGCGGCACCAGGCGGATCTTCAGCGGCCAGTGGCCGGGGCCGGATACCGGGCCTTCGGCCATGGCGGACACACCGAACAGGGGCGCGTCGGCCTTGGCGAAGCTGCGGATCATGGAACCGGGGCAACCGCCGTGGCCGCCGCCATGACCGTGTCCGTGCCCGGCCCTTTCTGCCCCTTCTGCCCCTTCCGGTTGACGGGCCAGGCCGTAGTGCCCGTGCACGCCGTGCCCGTCGGGCCTGCCGTGGGGGGCGTGATGATTGCCGGAGCGCGGCTGCGCGCTGTCGCGCGTGCGCACGTGCTCCATGGCCGCTTCCTCGTCGAAGGGCACGGCTTCGCGCTGGATGATGCGCAGCGCCCCCTGCGGGCAACTGCCGATGCACGCGCCGAGGCCGTCGCAGAAGCTGTCGGAGACGATCTTGGCCTTGCCGTCCACGATGGCGATGGCGCCTTCGGCACAGTCCAGCACGCACGCGCCGCAGCCGTCGCAACGTTCCTCGTCGATTTCCAGGATGTTCCGGGTAGTATCCATGTCTGTGGTCCTTGTCCGCGGGTTGGAGCGCGGGTGGCGGCCCCCCGCCGGTTGCCGGTCGCGGGGCTGGTCGGTGATGCCGGGTGTTGTGGCGGGCGTTGCGGTGATCGTCGCGGTCGTTGCGGCCCCGTTGCCCCCGTGGTCTTCATGTACGGGGACGCCGGAGCGGTGCGGTATGTCCGGAGCGGGGGGCGGGGGAGGGGGCGGCCCGTGCCGTCCCCTCCTGTTCTCGTCGTTTCCGCGTGAGCCCGGTTTACCCCAGGATGGCCTTCAGGTCTTCGTCCGGGGTGGTGATGGGCTTGATGTTGTAGTTCTGCACCAGGAAGTTCAGCACGTTGGGGGTGATGAACGCGGGCAGTGACGGTCCGAGGCGGATGTCCTTGATACCGAGGGCCAGCAGCGTGAGCAGGATGACCACGGCCTTCTGCTCGTACCACGAGAGCACCAGCGACAGAGGCAGGTCGTTCACGCCGCACTCGAAGGCCCCGGCCAGAGCCACGGCGATCTGGATGGCCGAGTAGGCGTCGTTGCACTGGCCCACGTCCAGCAGGCGCGGAATGCCGCCGATGTCGCCCAGTTCCTTGTCGAAGAAGCGGAACTTGCCGCAGGCCAGCGTGAGCACCACGGTGTCCTTGGGGGTCTTTTCCACGAACTCGGTGTAGTAGTTGCGGCCGGGCTTGGCGCCGTCGCAGCCGCCCACCAGGAAGAAGTGGCGGATGGCGCCGGACTTCACCGCGTCGATGACCTGGCCGGCCACGCTCATGACGGTGTTGTGGCCGAAGCCCACCAGCACGTTCTTGCCGGGCGCGTCCTCGGTGAAGCCGGGCAGTTCCTGCGCCTTCTTGATCACGGCCGAGAAGTCGTAGTTCTCGCAGTGCACGAGGCCGGGCCAGCCCACGAGGCCGGTGGTGAACACGCGGTCCTTGTACGACTCCTGCGGCTTCTGGATGCAGTTGGTGGTGAACAGGATGGCGCCGGGGAAGGCCGGGAATTCCTTGTGCTGGTTCTGCCACGCGGTGCCGAAGTGGCCGTAGAAGTGGGGGTACTTCTTCAGTTCCGGATAGCCGTGGGTGGGCAGCATTTCACCGTGGGTGTAGATGTCGATGCCCTTGCCTTCGGTCTGCTTCAGCAGTTCGTGCAGGTCGCGCAGGTCGTGGCCGGAAACCAGGATGCACTTGTTCTTGCGGTGGCCCAGCGGAACCTGCGTGGGCACGGGGTGGCCGTAGGTGCCGGTGTTGCCCGCGTCCAGCAGTTCCATGGCGCGCAGGTTGGTCTTGCCGCATTCCAGGGCAAGCTCCACCCACTGGCCAAGATCGCGCTGCACGCCGTCGTACCCGGCGGCCAGGCCCTTGAACAGGAAGGCGAACACTTCGGGGTCGGTCTGGCCCAGCACGGCGGCGTGGTCGGCGTAGGCGGCCAGGCCCTTCATGCCGTAGAGCAGGGTCTGCTTCAGCGAAACGATGTCCGGGTCGCTCTTGTCGGCGGTGAGCGCGCCGATTTCGGCCTGGGCGCCCAGGCCGTCCAGGGTGGCGGCGGGCTGGAACGAGGCCGGGCCGGAATGTACGCCTGGAAGCGGGCCGGGTCGAAGTTGACGTTGGTCAGGGTGGTGAACAGGGCCTTGGCCCCGTAGTGGTCGATGACCGGGTCCACGATGCCTTTCTTGCGGGCTTCCAGCGCCACCAGGGCCAAGCCGCGCAGGGCGTAGACGGTCAGGTCCTGAAGGGCGGCGACTTCGGGCTGCTTGCCGCACACGCCGATGGTGGTGCAGCCGGTACCCTTGGCGGTCTGTTCACACTGGTTGCAGAACATGGACATGGGGCTCTCCTTTTTCTGGGGTTCGTTCTTGTGGCCGGACTGACCAGACAGGCCGAACAGGCCGAAAAGTTTCGAAAGGACCATGGGCTCGCTCCGTCGTGGTTGCGGTTCGGCGGGGCGGCGTCGCCGGATCGGCGCGT
>JALHHV010000549.1 GCA_022837365.1 Desulfovibrio sp.
CTGGTGTACACCTCGATGAGCTTGCCGATCTTGATTTCGTGCACGGCCTCGTTCTCGCGCACGGTGGCGTACTGGCGGGCGTGGGCGGAAAGCACCTCCACCAGCTTCAGCCCGGCGATGTCGGTGAAGCCGGGGTAGTTCTCCACCACCGGGGTGACGGTCACCTGCCCGCCCACCACGGCCTTGTCCAGCACCACGGTCTTCATGCCGCTGCGCTCGGCGTAGATGGCGGCGGAAAGACCCGCCGGACCGGCGCCCAGCACCACCAGGTCGGCCTCCACCACGTCCAGTCCATCGGGGTCGATGCCCAGCGCGCCATGGTCGTGGCCGGGTTCCATGCCGTGCTCGCGCATCAGTTCTTCCGCGCTCTTCAGGGTGACCATTTCCAGGACGAAGCGTTCCTCGGGCAACAGCCCGATGGCCTTGTGCGTGTCGTCGTACTGGGTGTGCGGCACCGAGCCGACGCCGTACTTCCGGGACAGGTCGGGGAACTCGTCGGAATTGACGCACTCCGCCTCCACCAGGCCGGGCCGCTCGATGGCGCACTTGGCCGCGTGCATGAACTGGCCGGGGCAGTACGGGCACCCCGGCGAGGTGAACACCCGCGGCCTGCGCGGCTCCTTCAGTTCGGACAGGATGCGCCGCGAGGTTTCCGTCAGGCCCGACTGGCGCAGCGAAACCAGAAAGATGGATTCCACCAGCGCCCGGCCTTCCTCGCCCAGCGGCGCGCCGGTGAAGCGGATGCGGTAGTCCAGCGCCGGGTCCGCTTCGCCGGTGCCCACGAACATGGTGGGCGACAGGGTGACGTCCAGCCGCCTGGCCTCTTCGGAATCCAGCGCGTGGTGGCGCATGGAAATCTTGTCGATGATCAGCGAAAGGTCTTCGGCGAAGCGGCGGGTGTAGTCGTTGAAGGCGTTCTTCGCGTCGCCGTCGGTGAACACGTCGAGCACCACGGGGTTCGGCAGCTTGGCGAACAGCTGGGTCAGCTGCGTGCGCCCGTCCTCGGG
>JALHHV010000550.1 GCA_022837365.1 Desulfovibrio sp.
GCGTTGGTCACGTCGGTGACCTGCCAGTTGCCCGCCTCGCGCCGGGTCAGGGCCAGGTCCACGGGGTAGGCGCGCTCGCTGCCGTGGTCGAACAGCATCACCGAGGCGGTGGCCTTGTCGCCGTCGCGGGCAACCGACTTCACGCCGCGCAGTTCCTTGCGGCTCACGGAGGCATCGGCGAACAGGGGCGAAAACAGGCCGCCGTCGGTGGCCTTGCGTTCCTTCTTCACCGGCTTGCCGGAAAAGTTGCCGGAGGCCACGCCCCACACCACGAACTTGCGGGTTTCCTCGGCTACCAGCATCTTCACGGTCTGAGCGGTCTGCGACTGCGCGCCGGACTGCACCGCGCTGGACAGCATGGCCAGCAGGGGCAGGGTTTCGCCGCCGCCGGACACGGCCTTGGGCGGGCGCGCCACCAGGTCGGACATGAAGGCGTCCACTCCGCGCTGGGCGATGCGGCCCACGTCCACGTACTTTTCCAGCAGGGCGGCGTCGTTGGTGTCGATGGCGGTCTGCACCTGGCGCAGGGCGGCTTCCGGGGTTTCCTCGGCGGCGGCGAGGACGGGAGCAGAGACGGCCAGCAGCAGGATCGCGGCCGGAATCAGGCCAAACGGAATCAGGCGGGGCGGGTTCAAACGGAGCGAAATCAGACGGCGAAAATATCCGGACATGTGAGCTTCCTGTTCAGGGTTTGGGGCCGCACGGGCGGCTCATGCGGCTTCTACTCCAGCGGCGGGCCGGGGTCCAGTGCCGCCCTACCCCATGCAGGCTGCGGGCACCCCGCCCTTGACGGCCAGCGGCAATCCGCTGACGGCCAGGATCACGCCGGTGCAGGCCGTGGCCAGCAGTTGACCGGCCTCGCCGGACAGGTCGCGGAAGCGGCGGCCCAGCGGGGTTTCCGGCACCACGCCCCAGCCCACCTCGTTGGTCACCACGGCCACAGGCACGGAGGACGCGCGCAGCAGCGCCGCCAATTCTTCCACCCCGCGCAGGATGGCCGCGTCGTCGCGCAGGATGGCCGCGTCGTCATGGCCAGCCAGCATGCGGTTGGTCAGCCACAGGGTGACGCAGTCCAGCAGCACCCCGTGTGGGCGAGCCTGCGGGGCGGACTGGCCCGCGCCCTGCCCCATGCAGCCGCGCAGGGCGGCGCACACGTCCAGCGGTTCTTCCACCGTGCGCCAGCCCGCGCCCCGCGCGGCCTGGTGGCGGCGCACCCGCTCGGCCATTTCCGCGTCTCGGGCGGCCCCGGTGGCGATGTACACCCGCGACGGCCCCAGCGATTCCACCCAGCGCTGGGCCAGCCCGCTCTT
>JALHHV010000079.1 GCA_022837365.1 Desulfovibrio sp.
CCCCCGCGCGGACGGAGTGAGTGAATACTTTTCGACGCCCCTCCGGTAAGGTAGGGTCGTCTCCATGAAGGGCAGGATTCCCGCCAAGGGTTGCCGACAGCAGCGAGAGCAGGACGGATGATCTACATCGACCGCATCGAAACCCAGGACGTGGTGGCCACCCGCGAGATTTCGCGGGACGAGATGAGCGACTACCTGCTCACCTTTCCCGCGCTGCTGTGGCGCATCGAAATCGCCAGGTCGCGCATCGAGCTTTTGAACGCGCGCAAGCTGCCCGTGCTCGAGGACAGGTCCGGACTGTTCATGAAGAGCCCGGACTTCCGCCGCAGGGTGGTGCTGCCCGAAGACCTGCACTTCATCGAGGCCTTCATGGAGGCCATGAAGCGGGGCGACACGGCCGAGACCATCGTGCGGGTCTGCGCATCCGGGCAGGAAGAGGAACAGCTGTGCTGGCTCAAGGTGGCCGGATGGTCCAGCCCGCGCGACCCGCGCTACTACATGGGCTACCTGATGGACGTTTCCGACCGGGCCGAAGGCATTCGCGGCATTCTCGAAAAGGATGCCGAGCAGCAAATGCTCATCGACCTTGCCGAAAACCCTACCCTCATCGTGGACTTCGACACCCGCCAGGTGCTTTCCCTGAACTCCGCCGCCGCCTCGGCCTTCATGTACCCCGGCAACGGCATGACCCATCTCGATTTCGGCATGCTGCACCACCCCGGCATGACCAACAGGGTGCACCGCCTGTTCGAGGAAATCGTGTTCGCCCGCAAGTGGGAGGGCAAGCTGGAATACGCGCGGCGCAGCCACGCCACCTTTTCGGCCCGCACCTCGGTGCGCCTGCTGACCCTGAAGGGGCGCAGGCTGCTGCGCGTCTCGCTGACCGACCTGCGCTCGGCCTCCGGCGACGAGGACGTGGAGGAGCGCACCGCGCCGCCCCCGGACCGGGAATTCGCCCGGCTGGAAAAGGAACTGCACGCCCGGCTGGAACCCCTGTCGGACATCGCCGAAATCCTCGCGGCCCTGCACGCCTTCCGGCTGCCCAGCTACGACTGCGACGGGCTGCTGTTCTCGGACATCCACCAGCGCCGCAACAAGGTCTTCGTGCACTGGGCCGGGGAGCCGTTCACCGGCATGCCGCAGGGCGAAATGTTCCCCTTCGACGGCACCATCGCGCAGGACATCGTGAGCTACAAGCTCGACTCGCTCATCGTGGACGACACCCTGGACAGCATCAAGGCCATCGACTGGGCGCTGTTCATCCCCAGGGGCATCCGCTCGTACTTCGCCAAGCCCTTCTACCGGCGCGGCGTGCTGCGCGCGGTGCTCATACTGTGCTCGCGGCGTCCGGCGGCGTTCCCCACCACGGGCCTGCCGGAATACTCGATCCTGTTCGATCCGTTCGACAAGGCCATTCAGGCGTGGCGGACCCGCCAGCGCCACCAGGGGGCCTGAGGCGTTTCCCTTTCGTTCCCTCCCCTCCCCCCGCATGTACAGCGCCCGTCGGCCACGCCCGGCGGGCGCTTCGCGTTGGCGGCATTGCCCGTGGGCTCCGTGCTGCTTCCCGGCGAGCGCCAGTCGAATGCGGCCCAAGTGGTCTTACCAATCACACGCAAAAAAGCACATGAAAACCCGCATATTGCACGACGAGTGATTTTTCGGGGCAGTACAGCTTGCAAGCGCTCACATACATCACTATCGGTCATACCAATGGGGCGGCATCGCAGGCCGACGGCACGATACCCCGCCCCCTTCCGGCAACACCCGCAGGCGGCGCCCGGCGCTCCGCCCCACGGAGGCGTGCATGGAAAAGGAATCCGCCATTCTCACGGACCTGCTGGGCAGGATCCGCTGCGGCGAATGGGAGGTGGGCGGCAGGCTGCCCCCCGAACGCCAGCTGGCGGGCATGCTGGGCACCAGCCGCCCCACGGTGCGCGGGGCGCTGCGCGTGTTGCAGGCGCGCGGCATGGTCGAGGTGCGCCGGGGCAGCGGATGCTACCTGCGGTCCCGCCGCGAGCGCGGCGGTTACACCGACGCCGTGGGTCCCCAGTCCGGCATGGCCCGGCTGGAAGCCGCCTACATCATCCTGCCCCCCCTGGCGGCCCTGTGCGCCGTCACCGTTTCCCCCTCCGGCCTTTCCCGCCTCGAAGGAACCATGACCTCCCTCAGCCGCGCCATTCTTGGCGGCAACCCCGGCCTTGCGCGGGAACAGACCGTGGCCTTCATGCACGCCCTGGCCGAGGCCACGGGCAATCCCGCGCTGGTGGCCACCGTCGAACAGCTGTGCCCGGCGGGAGCCTCGGCCATCGACCTGCTGTTCGCCATGGAAGACTACGAGCGCGACCAGTTCTTCGCCGACCTGGTCAAGGTGCTGCAAGCCCTGAAGCGGCACGATCCGGAAGAGGCCCGGCTGCGCATGGAGGAGCGCGTGCTGCGCATGTGCCGCTGCATGGAGAAGTACGCGGGCACCGAATGCACCCCGTTCATCCGCGCGCAACTGGACCAGCGGGGGATGGACGCATGACCACCACGCGCGCCGGATTCCTGCGGGGATTGTTCTCGCTGGGGGCGGACCTTGTGGGCGGAGCGGCGGGCGTCACCGCCGCTGCCGCCGAAAGCGGCGGGCATCCGGCGGCCGCAGCGCCCCCCGCCCCATTTTCCGGCGGCGCGCCCCTGTGCGGCCCCGGCGGCGACTTCACGCCCGAACTGCTGCGCCTGGAGGCCGAGCGGATGGGCCTGCCCGCCGACGCCGACCCCGGCGACCTGCTGCACCACCTGCACCGGGCCATGCTGGACATGGCCCCGCCCGGCGTCCGGGCCTCCGGCGCCACCGAAGAAACCGGCGAGGCCGCCCCCGGCATCACCGCCGCGCCAGACACAACGGACACAACGGACGCAACGGACGCCGGGCACCCCCACTGAACCGCCACCGCGCGGGCTCGCCCCCCGCGCAGCGCATAACCGGCTGGGGATTCCAAGGGTCGCACCCCAACAGAGGAGGAACCGTCATGTCTCACGGATCCGTCAGTTTCCTTGAAGCGCGAAAGCTGGAAAAGCGGTGGAAGGGGCCCCTGCCCGCCATCGTCAACCTGCTGTTCACGCTGGTCATCTTCTACGCCACGTGGTGGATTTTCCAGGATCCGCGCGGGGTGATGCGGCTGTACACCCCCTACGTGGGCTACATGTACACCCGCTGGCTGCTGATCATCCTGATCTGGGTCGCCTACATCTTCGACTTCTGGCCCTTCCGCCGGGAATGGATGGAAAAGGCCCACCCGCTGGTGAAAGGCGCCATTCTCACCCTGCTTTCGGTGGCCCTGATGCTGGCCCTGATCAAGGGCTTCTTCGAAGGGCTGCTGGGCAACTACGCCATGGCCTACTTCAACCCCGACCAGCTCACCAAGCTGAAGGGCATCACCGAATTCTTCGCGGCGGAATACGCGGCCACGGCGTGCCTGATGTTCGCGGCCATCGCCTCGTGGCTGAGCCCGGCCTGGGTGGTGGCCATGGAGGAAGCCCCCTGGCAGGACCTGAAGCAGCCGGTGAAGGGCATGAGCATCTGGATCGTCACCTTCTTTCTCAGCACGCTCATCTACCTGATGACCATGCACCCGCACATGGGCATCCTGTACTACCCGTGGCAGGAGTTCACCTCCATCACCCCGCCCTACTGGGAGGCTTTCGCCAACACGGTGTCGGGCAACTTCCACATCGCGTGGATCATGTGCTGCACCGTGGTGGTGTGGCTGATGGAAACCATCTGGGAACGCTACCCGTTCTCGGCCATCCGCAACCCGTGGGGCAGGCGGCTGTCCATCTTCTTCGCCATCATCGCCATTTCGCTGGCCCTGACTTTCTTCTTCTACTTCGCGCAGGAACTGGCCTGGGGTGAAGCCATCCGGGGCCACAAGCGCGACGCCGCGCCCGACTGGCGCTGGCTGCACGTGGGCGAGACGGCCATCTTCTTCCTGCTGCCCGCGCTGTTCCTGTACATGTACTGCGACAACTGGCCCCGCAAGTTCTCCACCCCGGTGAACATGCTGGTGCGCACCGCCATCGTGGTGGCGGCGGGCCTTGCGGTGTACGCCGTGTACTACCGCACCTCGCACCTGTTCCTGGGCACGCAGAAGGGCTTCTCGCACCCGCAGCAGTTCCCCATGATCCCCACCATCTGGCTGATCAACATCTGGCTGATCAACTACTGGTTCATGGACAACTGGCCCGGCTGGACCATGCGCATGAAGACCGCCGACGAACTGGCGGCAGAGGCCGCCGCGCGCGAGGCGGAGCACACCTGGAGCCCCAGGATGCTGCCCGGCCTTGCCGTGGGCACCGCCGTGGGCGTCGCGCTGTACTTCGTCATCGTGCGCATGGTGCCCGTGGTTTCCGAATCCGTCACCCTCATTCCCAAGTAGCCCAAGGAGGCCGCCATGTCGGACAACAAGACGTCATTCAGCAGGCGAGACTTCATAAAGGGCGCGGCACTGGGCGTGGGGCTGGGAACCCTGGGGGCCATGGGCGCGTATTCGTACTCGTCCCGCCGGTTCGAAGACCTGCCCAAGGTGCAGCGCAAGATGCAGTCCTTCGGCACCTGCCGCAGCGTGAAGGCCAAGGTCGTTTCGGAAACCAGCTGGTTCGACAACGGCAAGCTGATGGCCGACATCAAGAGCGCCGGGGGCCTGCTGGTGGACCAGTACACCTACAACTGGCCGCCGTTCGGCGACGGCACCGGGCTCGGCAAGGGGTCGTACCAGAAGGGCATCGCCCAGATCCGCGACCTGCTGCCCAACCGGCTCGAGGAAGCGTGGGAAATCACCAAGGCCAAGAGCGTCAACCCCATGAACGCCGGGGGGTTCGCCGCCCTGGTGGAGGTGGAGGACATGGACGGCAAGGTGCGCAAGTACCTGCTGGACTCCGGCTGGTCGTTCGCCTGGACGGACGAATGCTTCCGGCGCGAGGGCATCGACAAGATGCTCGCCAACGGCGAAATCGAGGCGCTCATCGTCTCGCACGAGCACTTCGACCACTTCTGGGGCCTGCCGGTAACCCTCAAGTACGCGCCGGGCATCAAGATCTACATCCCCGACTCGTTCTATGCGGAAGGGTTGCAGTACATCAAGGACGCCGGGCACAAGGGCGAACTGGTCAAGGTGAAGAAGGGGCTGCACCCCATCGAGCCGGGCATGGCCAGCTACATGTTCGACGTGCCCATCATCTGCCGGGTGTTCGGCGAACAGTCGCTGTACTTCAACGTGGCGGACCTGGGGCTGGTCAGCATCACCGGATGCTGCCACCAGGGCATCATCCTGTTCGCGGACACCGCCTACCGCGAACTGGCCTACGAACACGACCGGTTCCACGGCCTGTACGGCGGGCTGCACATCTCGCCCTTCGAGGACTGGGACCCCAAGTACGACGACCTGGTCATCGGACTGCGCAAGTGGAACCTGGAAAAGGTGGGCTGCAACCACTGCACCGGCATCGTCACCGCCAAGAAGTTCATCGACGCGGGCTACCCGGTGGTGGAGGGCACCGCCCGGTTCCGCACCAAGGACAAGGCCTATCTCGGCAACGGGGACACCATCCGGTTCGCCAAGGTGTAGGGGCTGTTCCTAAATTGTCCTTTCGCCCGTTGGCTACGTCAAACTTCGCCTGCCATTGCGTTGCTGTCCTTAGCCGTAAGACTCGCGCTGCGCGCTCGCCTAACGGCTAAGGCTCGGTCAAATACGATAAGAGTACGCGTTGCGGTCGCCATCCGTAAGGCTCGCAAGCTCGCCTAACGGCTGCCGCACTCCCTCATGGCAGGCTCGTTTTCCTCGCCAACGAACGAAAATCCTAATTGGGAAACAGCCCCTAGCCCGGCGGCCGGAAGACGGATGAGAGGACGCCCCTGCCCGCCGCATGCGGCGGGCAGGGGCACGCCGGGCCGCAACCACCGGACAGGCCACGGCGGCACGCCGCCGGCAAGGAGGCCCGATGGACCTGCGCACGATCACTCCCGTTCCCGTGGACCAGGGGCATGGCTGCTGGACGGCGGGCATGCTGCGCGCCCTGCTGCTGCGCACCCAGTTCCACCGGCCCGAGGCCCGCGCCCTGGGGTGGCGGGGCATCCGCCCCACCGTCGCCCACGGCGAAGGCTGGACCTGCAAGCTGCACGGCAGCCCCGGCGTGTTCGGCATACTGTTCGAAGGCGAGCGCATGTCCGGCGACACGCTGATGGGCACCTTTTCGCTGCACTATTTCCCCCACCCCGACGAGCCGCGCGCCGAGCGCTTTTCCCTGGCCGCCGGAGTGGCCACCCTGCTTTCCGACTACTGGGACAACGTCCGCGAATTTCCGTCCGCACCCGCCATGCGCACCCTGTTCCGGGTGGGCACGCTGCGCGTGGCGGCGGACAGGCAGGGCGAAACGCTGCGGCTGGAACTGTCCGGCCTGTCGCGCACCCGCGTCATCGCCGCCGACGGCATTCGCCAGTCCGAAGGGTTGCCGGAGGACGTCATGAGTCAATCCGACGGCATGCAGGAGGACGTCATGCGCCAGTCCGAAGG
>JALHHV010000551.1 GCA_022837365.1 Desulfovibrio sp.
CAGCGCGTCCGCCGCCGTGCTGGACCCGATGAACGCCAGCACGTTGATGCGGCCCGAGGCCATGATGGGCTTCACGATGCGCCGGTCGCCGTGCAGGATGTTCACCACCCCGGCGGGGAAGGCGTCGCGGAAGGCTTCCATCAGCGGCGAATACAGCAGCCGCCCCAGGCGCGGCGTCTTGACGATGACCGGGTTGCCCATGATCAGCGCGGGCATCAGCGTGCAGAAGGTCTCGTTCAGCGGGTAGTTGTACGGCCCCATGCACAGTACCGGCCCCAGCGGCGCGCGGCGGATTTGCGCGTAGATGCCCTTCTCGATGACGAAGCGCGACGAGGCCCGGTCCAGGTCCTTCAGCGCGTCGATGGTGTCGCGCAGGTATTCCATGGTGCGGTCGAATTCGCCGCTGGCATCCTGCCACGACTTGCAGATTTCCCACATCATGATGCGCACCACCTCGGTGCGCCGCGCCGCCATGCGCCGGGCGAAATCCTCCACATGGCGGATGCGCCCGGCAACGCCCATGGTGGGCCATGCGCCCATGCCGTCGGCCCAGGCGCGGTCGGCGGCGTCCACGGCGCGCAGGGCGGCGGCCTCGTCCAGGATGGGGCAGCTGCCCAGCAGGCGCGGGGTGAAGCCGCCAGCGCCCCCTGTCTCGCCCACCTCGCCGATGGGAGAAAACACCTGCTGCATCTCGCCGGGCCATTCCTCCAGTTTGCCGTCGATGAGGCAGGTGCGCTGCTTAATGGGCGCGAAGGCGTGGGCGGCTTCCGGCAGGGGCTGCCCGGCCACGGGAAACAACCCGCGCAGGCTTTCGGCGGTATGGACGGCGGAAGTGGACGACATGGAAAACTCCTTCATCCGGCAGCGGGCCGGGCTTGCGGATACGGCGAACGGTACGGGAACGGCCGTGGCGGCGTGACTGCGTGACTGGGTGACGGGGCCAGCATAGCAGGGTTGCGGGCCGATGGCAGCAGGGAAGGCGAAGCGGGGATGATTATGAGGC
>JALHHV010000552.1 GCA_022837365.1 Desulfovibrio sp.
CTGGCCGGGGTCGGGGTAGGCCACGTCCTCGGCCTCCAGCCGGAACTGGCCGGAGCCGGAATTCCCCTGCCCGCGCAACGACGCGGAACCGGAAATGCGTCCCTCCGGCAGCGGCAGGTCGGCGGCCAGACGCAGCACGCGCAGTGGCACGCCGGTCAGGGCGGCGTCCAGCATGACGTTCCGGGCGTCGTCGTCGCCGTGCAGGTCCAGGGAAATATCCAGGGCGCCGGTGGCGCCCGTGGAGCCAGAAGAGCCAGAAGAGCCAGAAGAGCCGGAAGAGCCGGAAGAGGTAGTGTAGGCGGACGCCGCCGGACGTTCGTTGCGGCCATCGCGCCGGGTAGCCGGTGCCTCCGGCGGCGTGGCGGCCAGCGCCAGATGCAGGCCGTCCACCCGCACCCCGTCGACCAGTTGGATGTCCGCCGGGCGGGTCAGGTTCACCCGCGCGCCGTGGTCCGTATCCGAGAGGTGCAGGGTGTCCAGCCGCAGGGTTTGCGTGGCGGCGTCCATGTCCAGCGTGGCGTTGGCGGCATCCCAGGCCAGCCCGGCCGCCGTGCCGGGGCCGGTGCGCAGGCGGGCCGCGACGCGCGGGGTCGCCCCGCCCCATATGTCTCGCATGTCCTGCATGTCCAAGGTCAGGGACAGGGTGCCGAGCGTGGCCGCGCCACCGATGGAGAGGCGGTCCGCCGTGGCCTCCGCGTGCAGCGGCGTGGCGGCCCCCCCGGCAGCGGCGAGGGCAGGGAGGGGGTTTCCGTCCCCCAGCCGCACCCGCAGCCGGGCCTCGCCGCCGGACAACGCCGTGCCCGCCGCGCGGGAGAGCGCGGACCAGTCGGCCACGGCCAGGTCGGCGGTGCCGGACAGGGTGGGGCCGGACAGGGTGGGACCGGACAGGACAGGCGCGGTGGCCGCATCACGTGCATTCCGTATATCGCGCCACGATGCGGCAAGGGATGCCAGCCCGCGCAGGCCCACCCCCTCGGCGCGGGTGAGATCCACGCGCGCGTCGCGCCGCTCTTCACCCCGTTCGCCGCGCTGCTCCAGCCGCCAGTGGGCGTCCACGGCCAGCGGCGCGCCCAGGGCGTCGGCGGCGGAAATGTTCAGGCTGCCCCGGCCGGACAACGGGGGGGCAAGGGGCTCGGCGGGCTGCGCATTCCCGGCGGGGTGGGGGGCGGCCACGGGCAGGTTCAGGTCCGCATCCAGCCGGGCCGCCAGTCCGCGTACCCCGCCCGTGGGCAGGGCAAGAGACGGCAGGACGGCAGACAGGCGTACCTTGAGGGCGGCCAGCATGCCCTTGGCGTCGAGGTCGAGGGTCAGGGTGTCCTCTCCGCCGCTGGCGGCCCGCGCGGGCGCGCCCTTT
>JALHHV010000553.1 GCA_022837365.1 Desulfovibrio sp.
GCGTGGGCACGCCGTTCAGGCGGTGCTCCGCCACGGGCCAGAAGTCGGACCGGTCCAGCGCCACGGCAAAGGCGCTGCCGGAGGGCGTGGGCAGCGGGGTGGACAGGAACGGCGTGGCGAAGCGCGGCCACAGCGGGACGCGGGCGAACGGCGTGGCGGGCAGGTGCACCCTGTGCAGGGGGCGGCCTGCGGGCCAGATCGGCCGCTGCCCGGTCAGGAACGCCCGCACGGCTTCGTCGGCCGCTTCCCGCGTGTCGTGCACGGCGTCCACGGTCCCCGCCTGCCGCGTCTGACAGGCTGCCGGGGCGATGTCGCCGTCCAGCGCGTCCAGCAGTTCCTGCCGCGTGCGCGCCACCATCGCGGCGCGCACGTCCAGATGGTCGCGCCCCGCCGTCAGCGTGGCGGCAATGGCGTGCAGGGGCCAGCGGGCATTGCGGGCCACCGCGTCCCGCACGCCGCGGCAGTAGGCGCGCAGGTCGGCCTCGCCCTGGGCGGAAAACGGCACGCAGTACCACGCGCCGTCGCCATCCCGCGCGGACGGTCCGGCGGACGGCAGGGAAGCGCCGTGCGCGGGCACCGTGTGCTCGGCCAGAATGACATGGGTGTTCACCCCGCTGAGGCCGAAGGAACTCACCCCGCACCGCCACGGCCGGTGCGCTTCGGGCAGCGCCTCCAGCGCCGCACGGGCGCGGCGTCGAAGTCGATGTGCGGGTTGGGCCGCTCGAAGTGCGGCTGCGGCGCCACCATGCCCTTTTCCAGGCACAGCACTGCCTTGGCCAGTCCCACTGCACCGGCTGCGGCGTCCAGGTGGCCCAGGTTGCCCTTTACCGAGCCGATGGGAATCTTCCCGCGCGGCCGCGCCCCCTCGCGGGCGAAGGCACGGGTCAGGCCCTCGATCTCCACCGGGTCGCCGAGCACTGTGGCCGTGCCGTGCGCCTCGAAGAAGCTGATGTCCTCCAGCGCCACGGACGCCCCCCGCGCCGCCAGCGCCACGACCTCGGCCTGCGCGCCGGGGTTGGGCGCGGCCATGCTGGACGACCGGCCGTCCTGGTTCACCGCGCTGCCCGCGATGACGGCATGGATGGCGTCGTTGTCGCGCAACGCCTCGTCCAGCAGCTTGAGCACGAACACCGCCGCGCCCTCGCCAGCGCCCACGCCGTCGGCCGCCGCGTCGAAGGTGCGCGTCAGGCCGGAGGCGGCCTCGATGGTGAATGCGCGGTCGGCCCTGACCGGCAGGTCGATGAGGTGCACCCCGCCCGCCAGCGCCACGCAGCTTTCGCCCGCGCGCAGGCTGCGGCAGGCGTCGTGCACGGCCTTGAGCACCGAGGAGCAGGCCGTGTCCACGGTGGCCGCCGGGCCGTTCCAGTCCTTCAGGTAGCTGAGGCGCGCCACCACGTTGGAGGGCACGTTCAGCAGGTAGATCTGCTCCGCCTGGTCGGGAAAGGCCCTGGTCGCCGCGTCCTGGAACAGCCGGTACGGGCTGGCCCCCACGAAGGTGCCCACGTTGCGCCCTTCCAGCGCCGCGCCGCCGTAGCCCGCGTCGTCCAGCGCCCGCATGGCCGTTTCACGCGCTGCCGGGGCTCCAGCAGGGCCGCGTCGCCGGGGGAAAGGCCGAACCGCTTGTGATCGAAGGAGGATACGTCGGAAAGGTACGCGGCCTCGCGCAGCCGGGCCTCGTCGAAGGGAAAGCCCACGGTCTCGAACACCTGCCGCACCTCGTGCCGCCGCGCTTCCGGCAGCGGCACATTCAGGTCCGCCCCCCCGGCCAGATCCTGCCAGAACCGCTCGGTGTCCGCGTGGTCGCCAAGGCGCACGGCCATGCCGATGATGGCCACCGGTGCATGGGGCGCGGCCGTGGCCTCGCGGCGGACCGCCACGCCGCGCGCCTGGTCGATACACGCCGCCTGCGCCCGGATGGTGCTTTCGGAGAACAGCCCCGCCAGCGTGAACACGCCCGGCCAGCGCTTGTCCAGCAGCCCGTGCAGCTGGAGCAGCAGCAGGGAATTGCCCCCGGCCTCGAAAAAGCCGAGGTCCGCGTCCCGCACGTCCACTTCCGGCATGGCCTGCCGCCACAGGGCGCGCACCTCGTCCAGCAGCGAGGCCGCTTCCGGATTTTCGACGGCGCGCGCGGGGGGCAGCAACGGCGCGCCCGCCAGCCGCCCCCGGTCCGCCTTGCCGGACGGGGTCAGCGGAATGCCGTCCACGGTGTGGAACAGCGCCGGGCACATGTACTCGGGCAGGATGTCCGCCAGCGCGGACCGGATGCGGCGAAGCGACAGGGCCGCTCCGGCGTGCGGCAGCAGGAAGGCTTCCAGCGCGTCGTACCCGCCGATGCGGCAGGCGCGCGCCACCGCCTGCGAAACGCCGGGGCAGCGGGCCAGCGCGGCCTCCACCTCGCCCAGTTCGATGCGGTGGCCGCGAAT
>JALHHV010000080.1 GCA_022837365.1 Desulfovibrio sp.
TCCACCCCGCACGCCTCGTTGAACAGCTTGGTCTGCGACAGGGCGTTCTGGCCGGTGGTGGCGTCGATGACCAGGATGGAGCGGTGCGGCGCGCCGGGGTGCTTGCGTTCCAGCACGCGGCGGATCTTGTGCAGTTCTTCCATCAGGTTGACCTTGGTGTGCAGGCGGCCCGCCGTGTCCACGAACACGATGTCGTAGCCGCCCGCCAGGGCCACGTCCATGGCCTCGAAGGCCACGGCGGCCGGGTCGGACCCGGCGGTCTTGGCGTGGAAGTCGGCCCCCACGCGCTTCGCCCACACTTCCAGCTGCTCGATGGCCGCCGCGCGGAAGGTGTCCGCCGCGGCGATGAGCACCTTCTTGCCCTGCATGCGGGCGCGGTGGGCCAGCTTGGCGATGGTGGTGGTCTTGCCCACGCCGTTGACGCCGATCATCAGCACCACCTCGGGCGGGGTCACGGCGGCGATATTCGGCGCGCAACAGGTCGCGGAAGGCGGCCGGGTCGTCGGTGTCGGCCTTGCGGGCGCGCTCCTTCAGGCGGCCCACCAACTGCATGGCGGGCTCGAAGCCCACGTCGGCCATGATCAGGATTTCTTCCAGCTCTTCCCAGAACTTAGCGTCGATGCGGCCGTGCGAGGCCAGCAGGGCGTCGATGCGGCCGGTGATCTGCTCGCGCGTGCGTGCGAGGCCCTCGGTCAGCTTCAGGAACAGGCGGTTGCGCTCGTCCTCCTCGTCCTCCAGGTCAAGGGCGAGGGCCAGGCGGTATTGCAGTTCGGAGCGAAAGTCGCCCACGTACCGGTAGTCCATGGCGGAGAGCCAGCGCCGGAAGTCCGCGATGAAGGCTTCGGCCTCGGCGTCCGGGGTTTCCAGCGCGGCGAACAGGAAGCGCAGCCGTTCCCACAAGGCGTCGCCCGCCTCGTCCACACCCGCCAGCACGTGGCCCAGCCACACCGAAAGGCGCGGCTCGGACTGGCGCAGGGCGCGGGCAAGCTCGGCCCGCCACGGGGCGTCCTGTGCGCCGGGCACGCCGGGGGTACCGGGCGCTTCGGGTGCGCCGGCTGCGTCGGACGCAGCCGCTTCCGGGGCCGCAGCGGCCTCGGCCTGGGCCCCGGCTTCCGGGGTTCCGGGCGGGGCCTTGGGCGCGTCCGTCTCGCGGGGCGTCCACAATTTCTTGATGGCGCTGAAGAAACCCATATGTCGTCCTCCGGATGCGGGGGAAGTGGCGGTGGGGAGCGGCGGCGCGGGCCGGAGCCGTGCCGGTCGCAGGGCCGCCACAACTTTGCCCAGAACCCCCGGCGAGTCAAGGTGACGGGCGCGGGGGCGGCGCGCACGGGCCGCGCCGCCCGCATTTCCGTCGCGCCGCGCCGCCGCCGCTCTTTCCATCGCATGGCGCATCGTGTACGTTGTCGTAAACCGGAAGCCCCACGCGCCGCGCGGTGCTTCGAGACAGGCGACGGGGACATGACGCCCGCATGAGCAACACCACCGCCAGCAAAGGACTCTCCGTCCCGGACATCATCAAGGGGCGCTCGCTGTCGCGCGACCTCACCGTGAGCCTCGTGGTGATGGTGCTGGTGGTGGTGGCGGCGCTGTTCTCGTTCGTCTACGTGCAGATTTCGCGCGACATGCTGCACGAGGTGGACCGCAAGGCCGACGAATACATCACCCGCCTGGCCGACATCCTGTCCATTCCCATGTGGAACTTCGACGCGCGCACCATGGACCAGATCGGCTCGGTGTTCGCACAGTACGAACTGATCAACGAAATCCACATCGAGGACGCCCAGGGCAACACCCTGTTCCGGGTGCGCAAGGGCACCGACCCCGACGCCACCGTGTTCCGCGAGCGGGCCGTGCGCTTCGAGTCCGAGACCATCGGCCGGGTATCCATGGTGGTCACCCTGCAGGAATACCGGCGCAGCCTGGAGCGATTGCTGAAGGCCAGCGCCCTGATCATGGGCAGCGTGCTGGTGGTGTTGCTGGCCTCCACCGGGGTGCTGCTGCGGGTGTTCCTGCGCCGCCCGCTGGAGGCGCTGCAATCGGGCATGGACCAGATCGCCCGGGGCGACTTCGCCTACGACATGGGCTCCATCGCCCATGCCGAGCTGGCCCAGATCGCGGAAAACTTCTCGCGCATGTGCAGCCAGGTGGAGCAGCGCGAGAACGAACTGCACGCCATCAACACCAAGCTCCAGGACGAGATCCACAACCGCCGCCAGACCGAGTTGGCCCTGCGCGCCAGCGAGGAACGCTACGCCCTGGTGGTCGGCGGCACCAGCGACGGCATCTGGGACTGGGACCTCGTCACCAACACCGTCTATTTCTCGCCGCGCTGGAAATCCATCGTGGGCTACGAGGACCACGAACTGCCCAACCGGGTAGAGGAGTGGAAAGAGCGGATCCACCCGGACGATGTGGACCTCGTGCTGCGCGGCCACGACGACTATCTTGCCCGGCGCGTGCCCGAGTTTCAGGTGGAATACCGCATGCGCCACAAGGACGACAGCTACCGCTGGATCCTGGGGCGCGGCGCGGCCCTGTGGGACGCCAACGGCGTGCCCGTGCGCATGGCCGGGGCCCACACCGACATCACCACCCGCAAGGAAGTGGAGCAGGAACTGCGCGAGGCCAAGAACAACCTCGACAACATCCTGAACGCCATGCCCTCGATCATCGTGGGGGTGGACCAGTCCGGCAGCATCACCCTGTGGAACCGCACGGCCGAGCGGGTCACCGGCCAGCCGCGCGACGCGGTGCTGGGCAACCCCGTGGGCGAGGCCCTGCCCGACTTCGGCTTTCTGCTGGACGAAATCCGCCGCTCCATCGCCGAGGGCGGCACCATCTCGCTGGACAAGACCCCGGTGCCCGGCCCCGGGGTGACCCGGTATTTCGACATCGTCATCTACCCCGTGGTCTCGCGGGGCAGCTTCGGCGCGGTGGTGCGCCTGGACGACATCACCGGCCGCATCCGCATCGAGGAGATGATGGTGCAGACCGAGAAGATGCTGTCGGTGGGCGGCCTTGCGGCGGGCATGGCGCACGAGATCAACAACCCCCTCGGGGGCATCCTTCAGGGCGCGCAGAACATCCAGCGCAGGCTGGACCCGGAGTTTGCCCCCAACGTGGTGGCCGCGGAAGAGTCGGGCTGCTCCATGGACTCCATCCGGGGCTACCTGGACCGCCGGGGCATCCTGCGTTTTCTGGACGGCATCCGCGAGTCGGGCAACCGCGCGGCCAACATCGTCTCCAACATGCTGGAATTCAGCCGCCGCAGCGAATCGCGCTGGCAGCGGGTGTCGCTGCCGTACCTGGTGGACCGCACTCTGGAACTGGCGGCCAACGACTACGACCTGAAGAAGAAGTACGACTTCCGGCACATCGACATCGTGCGCGACTTCGCGCCCGACCTGCCCGACCTGCCGTGCATGCCCACCGAAATCGAGCAGGTGCTGCTGAACCTGTTCAAGAACGCCGCCCAGGCCATGCACCTGCGCGGCGAACGGCCCGACCCGCCG
This sequence comes from Desulfovibrio sp., assembly GCA_022837365.1. GTDB lineage: Bacteria > Desulfobacterota > Desulfovibrionia > Desulfovibrionales > Desulfovibrionaceae > Cupidesulfovibrio. The sequence goes on from JALHHV010000080.1 coordinate 3,513, forward strand.
CGCATTTCCGTGACCCTGCGGCGCGAGGGCGGCATGGTGCGCATCGACGTGGCCGACAACGGCCCCGGCATGGAAGAGGACGTGCGGCGCAGGGTGTTCGAGCCGTTCTTCACCACCAAGAGCGTGGGGGAGGGCACCGGCCTTGGCCTTTCGGTGTCGTACTTCATCATCACCACCAACCACGGCGGCACCTTCACCGTGGAGTCGGAACCGGACCGGGGCACGGTGTTCACCCTGCGGTTGCCCGTGGAGCAGCGCCACGTGACCACGTAGGAGCTGTTTCTAACTAGTCCTTTCGCTCGTTGGCATCCGACCCGAAGGGCGCGAAGCGTGCCCGTTGGGCGAGCTTGCGAGCCTTACGGGCATCGTGCGCAGAGCGGTCAAACTTCGCCTGCCATAGCTCTGCTGTCCTTATCCGTAAGACTCGCGCTGTGCGCTCGCCTAACGGCTAAGGCTCGGTCGAATACGATAAGAGTACGCTCTGCGGTCGCCATCCGTAAGGTTCGCTTCGCTCACCTAACGGCTGCCGCGCTCTGCGGTCCTCATCCGTAATGCTCGTAGACTCGCATAACGGCTGAGGCACTCCCTCATGGCAGGCTCGTTTTCCTGGCCAACGAATGAAAATCCTGAGTTAGAAACAGCCCCTAGGGCGCGCCACTCCGCGTGCCGCACGGCCTTCTTTCTTGCCATCAGGCACAAATGTTTCTACATGTTGCCGCTCGGCACTGCACGATGTGGACAAGGGCGGCCAGCAGCCGTCCGCCATTGGCGCGCGAGGGAACGTTGTCCGGTTTCGGGCGGCGTGCGCGCCGGGTTGTCGCACGGCCATTTCCGGCCGCATGCATATCGGAGGCAATGTGTTCCGCGTTCTTCTGGCCGCGATGCTCTGCGTCGCGGCATGGGCTCCTTTTGCCGAAGCAGCGGGCTTCGCCATGTACGAATTCAGCGCCCGGGGCAACGCGCTGGGCGGGGCCATGACGGCCCGCCGCGCCGACCCTTCGTCCATCGCCTTCAACCCCGCCCTGGTCACGCAACTGGAAGGCACCCAGACCCTGGCCGGGGCCACCGTGGTGGCGCCGCAGGTGTCCGTGGACGTCAACGGCCACACCACCGATGCGGAGTCCAACATGTGGACCATTCCGCACGCCTACGCCACCACCCAGATCAACGACAACCTGTTCCTGGGCGTGGGCACCTTCTCGCGCTTCGGCCTGGGCACGGAGTATCCCTCCGGCTGGGTGGGCCGCAACGACCTGCGCTCGGTGAACATCCAGTCCATGTCGGTGAACCCGGTGCTGGGCGTGCGCAACGGCAACCTGGCCCTGGGCCTGGGCGTCGAGGCCATGTGGTTCGAATACGACCAGCGGCAGGCCACCACCGTGGGCGCCACCGACATCGACGGCCGGGTCAAGGGTGATTCCACCGGCTTCGGCCTGAACGGCGGCCTGTGGTGGAAGGCCACGGACAGCGTGGCCCTGGGGGCCAGCTTCCGCACGCCCATCAAGCAGGACCTGGAAGGCCGCGCCACCTTCGACAAGAACGGCGCGCCGGTGCCGTCCACCTGGTTCAGGGATACCGGCGCCGAAGGCGCCGTGACCCTGCCCGGCGAGGTGCGCATGGGCGTGGCGTGGGAGCCGGACGACCGCTGGAGCGTGGCCGTGGACGTGACGCGCACCTTCTGGAGCAGCTACGACGAACTGCGCATCGGCTATGACGACGCACTGGCCCCCGGCGTGACGGAAAGCCTGAAGACCACCGAATGGCGCGACGTGTGGCGCCTGGGCATCGGCGTGGAATACCGCCTGACCGGCATGGTGGACCTGCGCGCGGGCTACGTCTACGACTGCGAGCCCGTGAACCCCGACCATCTCGACTTTCTGGTGCCCGCCAACGACCGCCAGTTGTACAGCCTGGGCGTGGGCCTGCACGACGGCCCGTGGAGGGTGGACGTTTCGTACACCTATTTGTGGATCAAGGGCCGCGACGGCGAGGTGGAGGGCAGGAACGGCATCTACGACGTGCGCTTCCACGACGGGGATGCGCAGTTGGTCGGGCTTTCCGCGGGCTGGCAATTCTAAGGGCGCAAGGGTCCTTTTGCCCTCTGCCCTCGTCAGAAGCCTTTTTTATTCCGGTCACGCACGGAAGAGTGCGCTCCCTGCATAAAAAAGGACTTCTTCCTTGGCAGAGAACAAAAATCCTCCTTGCGCCTTCATGCGCAGACGAGGTGAGGCCGCTTTTGCAGGCATGCAACGAGGCGAGTGCGTTGGAAATGAAAAGGGGAGGAACCTTGCGGTTCCTCCCCTTTGGTTTTGTGTGCCTTAAGAGGCCGTTTTCAAATTAGGATTTTTGTTCGTTGGCGAGGAAAACGAGCCTGCCATGAGGGAGTATACTCTTGCTGTATTCGACCGAAATGGCAGGCGAAGTTTGACGAAGCCAACGGGCAAAAAGACAATTTGAATACGGCCTCTAGATCAGTTTGTCGAAAATGAGCTTGTACGTGGAGCGGATGTGCAGGGCCAGGCGCAGGCGCAGGGCCTTGGCCTCGGCGTCGCCCAGCGAGAGCAGCGAGACCAGGTGGTGGGCCGCCTCGGAGAAGTCGGCGTCGCCCTTGTGTTCCAGCATGTCCACGTAGGCGCGCACCTTTTCCGCCAGCGCGGCCGCCTCCTTGCGGGCGGCATTGCGCGGCGGGGCCTGCTGGAAGCGTTCCAGGAACGTCTCGAAGATCACCCCGAAGTCGTCCGGAAACGATCTGCGCAGGGCCAGCCGCCACAGGGCGATGAACAGGGCCCGCAGGTCCTGCAGCGCGCGCTTGCGCCGCAGGAACTGCATGCGGCCGATGCCCATGGCGTCGATTTCCGGCGTGAAGTCGAAGGAATCGAGCAGGGCGGCGAAGTTGTCCAGCACCTCGTCGATGGTGTAGGCGGGCGATGCGCTCATGCCCGGCAGTGGACCGGCGCTCATTCGGCGTCGGCCTCCGCGTGGTGTGCCGCACCATCTGCATGACCCTCGCCGTCCGCATGGCTTTCACCTTCGGGGGCCGTCCCGGCGGGCTTCTTGCGGCGGCGGCGTCTGCGGCGCTTGGCGGGCGTGGCCGCGTTGCCGGGGGCGGCGTCCTCGGGGCCGTGCCCGTCGGGCGCGTCGTCGAACTCGTCGTCCAGACCGTCGTCAAGGTCGTCGCCGCCACCCAGCGCATCGGTCAGCACGGGCTGTACCGGGGCCGCCTTGGGGGCCGATTGGGGGGCCGCCTTGCCCTTGGCGGGGGCCTTGCCCCTGGACGGGGCCTGCGCCCTGGTCCCGGAGGGCAGCCGCTGGCCGAACACGCTGCCCACCGCAGCAGGGGCATGCCGTCGTCATCGTCCTCGTCGGGGGTCTTGCCACGGGGCGCGGCCTTGCCCTTTTCGGGCTTGGCGGGCTCGGCCTTGCCGCCCTTGCCCCTGCCGCGCCGCGCGGCGCGCGCGGGCTTGGCTTCGGCGTCGTCGGCGGGTCCTGCATCGGCATCGGCAGGCGAGGCATCGGGGGTGTCCGCGTCGGCCTTTTCGGCATCGGCCTTGGCGGCACGGCCGGTGGCCTTGCCCCGGGCCGGGCGCGCGGGTTTGGCCCTGCCGGGCTTGTCGGGGGCG
>JALHHV010000554.1 GCA_022837365.1 Desulfovibrio sp.
CGGCCCGAACGGCTTTCCGTGGTGGCCCTGACGCCGGAAAAGTCCGAAACGCCCGACCTGGCCGCCGCGCTGGCGAAAGCCTGGCCCGCCCCGGCCCGCACCGGGTCCGACGCCGCCTCCGCCGCCGTGGCCGACAAGACCGAGGTCATCGACCTCGGCAAGGGCCGCACGCTCATCCTCATGCCCGACGCCACCCTGCCCTACACGGCGGTGGACATGGTGTTCAGCGGCGGCAACGCGCTGCTGCCCGCCGACAAGCAGGGTCTGGCCTCGCTGGCCGCCAGCTCGCTGGTGAAGGGCACCCTGCCCGCGCCGCAGTCGGCCGCGGCCAAGGCCGCGGGCATCGCGGACGGGCTGGACGCCCTGTCCATGGAAGCGTACCAGTCCGACCGCGCCGCCAGCATGGGCGCGTCCGCCGGACGGCAGACCTTCAGCCTGTCGCTGCGGCAGCCCTCGCGCTTCAATGACGACATGTTCGCCCTGCTGGGCCAGGTTCTTGCCGCGCCCGCCTTCGCCGAGGCGGAAGTTGCCCGCGAACGGGTGAACCAGGTGGCCGCCATCAAGGCGCGCGAGGACCAGCCCATGGGCCTGGCCTTCCGCCACCTTACGCCCTTCCTGTTCCCCGGCCACACCTACGGCTACTACCACCTGGGCATGCCCGAGGCGGTGCAGACATTCGGCGTGGCCGACGTGCGCGGCTTCTGGGCGCGGCAGGCGCGCCAGCCGTGGGTCATGGCCGTGTGCGGCCAGTACGACCGCGAGGCGGTCATCCGCCACGCCAGGGAACTGCCCGCGCCCGACGCCAAGCCCGCCAGCCTGTCCACCCCCGCGTGGAGCAAGGACAAGGGGCTGGACCTGCACCTGCCGGGCCGCAACCAGGCCCACCTGATGCTGGTCTTCCCCACCGCGCCGCTGAAGAGCGACGACACCCCCGGCCTGGAACTGATGCAGGCCATCCTGTCCGGCCAGAGCGGCCTGCTGTTCCGCGACCTGCGCGGCAGTCCGAGCAGGCCGGGTTCATGATCTTCTACATCGGCACCGAACCGGGCAAGCTGGACCAGGCCACGCAGGGCTTCAAGGACGTCATCGCCCGCCTGCACGCCGACCGCCTGCCCGAGGACGAACTGCGGCGCGGCAAGAACCAGCTGGAAGGCGACTACTACCGCGAACATCAGCGCCTTGGCAGCCGCAGCTCCGAGGCGGCGGTGCTGACCTCGCAGGGGTACCCGCTGGCCTTCAACAAGCAGGTGGTGGACAAGGCGGCCAAGCTGGACGCCGAGGCCCTGCGCGCCCTGGCCCGCAAGTACCTGAAGGTGGA
>JALHHV010000081.1 GCA_022837365.1 Desulfovibrio sp.
CGTTCGCCCAGCAGCACGGCGGGCGTGTTGGCGGCCATCATCCCCAGGGTGGTGCCCATGGTCACGGCCCCCAGATCCGCGTAGCGCGCGCCCAGCGCCACGGTGGCCAGTTGGGTCTTGTCGCCCATCTCGGCCAGGAAGAACAGCACCACGGTGGACAGGAAGGCGCTTTCCCGCGTCTTGCACTCGCCTTCCGATTCCAGCTTGTCGGGGATCAGCGCCCACACGGCGAAGGCCAGGAAGGCCAGGCCCAGCCCCCAGCGCAGCATGTCCTCGCCGATGTTGGCGGACACCCATCCGCCCACGTAGGCGGCGCAGAAGTGGTTGGCCACCGTGGCCACGAAGATGCCCCAGATGATGGGCCATTGGCGGCCACAGAAGCGCGTGGCCAGGACGAACGACAGCAACTGGGTCTTGTCGCCCATTTCGGCGATGGCTACCATTCCGAAGGCGGCGATGAACGCTTCCACGCGGGATATCCTGGGGGCCGGCGGCGGTGCATACCCATGACCCCATCCGCCAGCGCCGGCCCGGCTCTGGTGGTGGAGTCAAAGGTCTCGCCAGGCTGATGCCGCCCACGCCATGGCTCGCGGCGCGATGCGCGGGCCAAGTATGTTGACGTGGGCTCCTCCGTTGCGGAGGCGGCTACTCCCCAATGACGCGCGCACCCTACCCCGCTTCGCCGCCGATGGCAACCCGCACCCCACGGCTATGGCCGCTTGTGCCTTTTCTCCCGAGCGGGTATAGCATGACAGAAACCGGGATTTCCGGCGGCCGTCCCGCGCCGCCCCCCGGTCCGGCATGTCCGTCAGGCGGCGGCATGCAACCCCAGGGGCCGCATGCGAAAACGCCATGCGGCCAACAAACGTGGCCCGAATTCACGCGGCAAGGACCAAGGCGTCGCACACCCCAGACGGCCGGGGCAACAGTGCTCCCGCGCCCCTGTGTCATGTCCCGACCGCCGCACGTCCACCGCAACCCCAACCCCGGAGGCATCGCCATGGGCGAACGCGAACACACCTATTACCGTACCCTCTACGACCTGGTCCGCGTCATCAACTCCAGCCTTGAACCGACCACCGTGCTCGACACCATCGCCAAGCAGGTGGCCGGCGCGCTGAACGCCAGGGCCTGCACCCTGCGGCTCATCGACCGGCAGGGCACGACCCTGCTGGCCAGCGCCGCGTGGGGCCTGAGCAAGGGCTACCTGCGCAAGGGACCCATCGAGATCGCCAAGAGCGGCCTTGACCGCGAAGTGCTGGCGGGCAACGTGGTGCACATCCAGGACGTGGCCACCGACCCGCGCTTCCAGTACCCCGAGGCCGCCCGCGCCGAAGGGCTGGTGTCCATCCTGGTCCTGCCCCTGCTGGTGGACGGCAAGGCCATCGGCTCGCTGCGCGTCTACTCCGACACGCGGCGCGACTTCACGCCCGAAGAGGTGGAATTCGCCGGGGCCATCGCCAACCTCAGCGCCATCGCCATCGAGAACGCGCGCATGCACCAGGCGCTGAAGACCGACTACGAACTGCTCACCGCGTACAACAACACCATCCACGAACTGTAGGAGAACCCCCGATGACCAAACTCCGCATTGCCATCAACGGGTTCGGGCGGATAGGCCGTCAGGTGTTCAAGGCCATCCTGGACCGCTACCCCGACACCATGGAAGTGGTGGCCGTCAACGACCTGTACGACGTGGCCACCAACGTGCACCTGTTGCAGTTCGACACCTGCTACGGCCGCCTGAAGGTGGACGCCGAAGTGCGCGACGGCACCATCCACGTGGGCGACTGGACCGTGCGCAACTATGCCGAGCGCGACCCCAAGGTACTGCCCTGGCGCGACCTTGGCGTGGACATCGTCATCGAGTCCACGGGCATCTTCCGCACCGGGCCGCAGTGCAGGGCGCACATCGACGCCGGGGCCAAGAAGGTGATCATCACCGCGCCCGCCAAGGAAGAAGACCTGACCATCGTGCTCGGGGTCAACGACGCGGACTACGACCCGGAAAAACACCACGTCGTCTCCAACGCCTCGTGCACCACCAACTGCCTGGCCCCGGTCACCCTGGCGCTGCACAGGGCCTTCGGCATCGTCAAGGGCGTGCTGACCACGGTGCACTCTTACACCAACGACCAGCGCATCCTGGACCTGCCCCACAAGGACCTGCGCCGCGCCCGCGCCGCCGCGCAGAACATCATCCCCACCTCCACCGGGGCGGCCAAGGCCGTGGCCAAGGTCATCCCCGAACTGAAGGGCAAGTTCGACGGCATCAGCCTGCGCGTGCCCACGCCCACGGTGTCCATCGTGGACTTCGTGGCCGAGCTTGAAAAGCCCACCACCACCGAAGAACTGCGCGCCACCCTGAAGGCCGCCGCCGAAGGGCCGCTGAAAGGCATCATGGCCTACTGCGAAAAGCCGCTGGTGTCGTCCGACTTCATCGCCGACCCGCATTCCAGCATCGTGGACGCCGAATTCACCACCGTGATGAACGGCGACATGGCCAAGGTGCTGGCGTGGTACGACAACGAGTGGGGCTATTCCTGCCGCGTGGCGGACCTTGCCGCGCTGATGGCGAAGAAGGGGTTGTAGCCGCGCGCCGTCTTTTCGCCCGAACAAAGGCCCCCTCGGCGCAACGCACCGAGGGGGTTTTCCCGTTTCCGCCTTCCGGAAACGGGCATCCACCAAGGCACGCGGCGTTCACCGCCGCCGGAACGCCGCCAGATATTCCTGGTTGCCCTTGGGGCCGGTGATGGCGGAGGGCACCACGCCCTCCAGGTCCAGTCCCAGCGCGTCGCGGCAGTACGCCACCACCTTGTCCACGGCGGCCTGCCGCAGGGCCGGGTCGCGCACCACGCCCTTCTCGGTCTGCCCCGGCCCCACCTCGAACTGCGGCTTCACCAGCGCCACCACCTGCCCCCCCGGCTTCAGCCATTGCAGGCACGGCGCCAGCACCAGCGTCAGCGAGATGAACGAGACATCCGCCACCACCAGGTCCACCGGCTCCGGAATCAGGTCCGGCGGGGCGGTGCGCAGGTTGGTGTGCTCGTGCGACACCACGCGCGCATCGGCCCGCAGCCGTTCGTGCAACTGGTTGTGCCCCACGTCCACGGCGTACACCCGCGCCGCCCCGTGCTGGAGCAGGCAATCGGTGAAGCCCCCCGTGGAGGCCCCGGCGTCCAGGCAGATGAATCCGGTAACATCCAGCCCGAAATACTCGATGGCGGTCAGCAGCTTGTACGCCCCGCGCGACACGAAGCGCTCGCGGCCGTACAGTTCGAACCGCGTGGCGACCGGGTACTTGTGGCCCGGCTTGTCCACACGTACGGGGCGCACGGCCCGCTCCGGCGCAACCGTCCCCCCCGCGCCGCCGGCGTCCTCGTCTCCGCCGCCCTCCGGCAGCACCACCACCTGCCCGGCCATGATCAGCCGCTTGGCCTGCTCGCGGCTTTCGGCCAGCCCGGCCTCGAACACCAGCTGGTCGGCGCGTTCCTTCTTCGGGGCGCGCGCGGGGCGGGGGCGCGGGGCCGCCGCGCCTTCGCCGGAGGAATCCGGCGGCGCGGCAGCCACATCCTTTCGAACATCGGTGGTGCGGGACATGAAAAACTCGTCGTGACGCGACGCGGGCCGCGCGGGAAAGGATTCCGGAATAACGGGGACAACGGACGACCGGACGACCGGGCGGACGGGCGGGCGGGCGGACGGGCGGAGAAGCGCCCGCAGGGCCGACCCCGCCAGCCGACGCCAAGCCCCGCCTTGACAGGGACACGCCCCCGGCATACCTGTTGCCTGCGCCTGCCCGCCCTGCCCCGACGCACGGGGCGCGGCGATGGGCAGACTACACGAGGCCCGGACGGCCCGCAACGCCGTTGCATCGGGGGCCTTGCCAAAACGGGAAGATGGGCGTATCAACGTGCGTTCCGATTTTCCCCACGAGGAGTCCAAGATGAAGGAAAACATCCATCCCAACGTGTACAAGGCCAAGATGACCTGCGCTTGCGGCTACGAAGCCGAAGCCCTCTCCACCAAGGGCGAGGTCGTGCACGTGGAAATCTGCTCGCAGTGCCATCCATTCTACACCGGCAAGCAGCGCTTCGTTGACACCGCCGGCCGCATCGACCGCTTCCGCAAGAAGTACGCCAAGTTCGGCGAAGGCAAGTAGTCTGCCTGCCTCGGGCGGTGCGCACGCGCGCGCCGACGTCGATTTTTCCTCCCCGGAGGGGTTCGCCCTCCGGGGAGAAATCTTCATTGCCATCAGCCGCAAGGGGTTCAGCATGGGCGCAATGGGCAGGACACGGGCCACCGGCGTGACCGGCGCGCTCCGCGCGGCGTTTTCGCATTGGGGCCGCGCCTGCCGGGCGCTGCCCGCCGCGCTTTCCCTCGCGGCCGACGCGCCCTGCACCATCGGCGGCCAGGCCGTCATGGAAGGCGTGATGATGCGCAACGGCGAGCGCCTTGCCCTTGCGGTGCGCCTGCCCGACGGCGAAATCCTGGCCGAAAGCCGCCCGTGGTACACCCTGTCGTCCGCGGACTGGCTGAAGCGCCCCTTCGTGCGCGGCTTTCCCACCCTGGTCGAAACCCTGGTCAACGGCATCAAGGCCCTGAACCGCTCGGCCGAGCACGCCGCCCAGGGCGAAACCGGCGAAGAACTGAAGTCGTGGCACCTGGCCCTGACCCTTGCGGTGTCGGTGGCCCTGGCCCTTGGCCTGTTCGTGGTGCTGCCGCACATGTTCTCGCTGGGCATGAAGTGGCTGGGCCTTGGCGGCGACGTGGAAGGACTGTCGTTCCACGCCTGGGACGGCCTGTTCAAGTTCGCCATCTTCATCGGGTACATCCTGGCCATCTCGTTTCTGCCGGACATCCGCCGGGTGTTCCAGTACCACGGGGCGGAACACAAGGTGATCCGCGCCTTCGAGGCGCGCGGCGACGTGACGCCCGAAACCGCCGCCATTCACAGCCGCCTGCACCCGCGCTGCGGCACCACCTTTCTGCTGTTCGTGCTGTCCATCTCCATCATCCTGCACGCGGTGCTGGTGCCCCTGCTGCTGCTGATCTGGACGCCGGACGGCGCGGTGACCAAGCACGCCGGAACGGTGCTGTTCAAATTCCTGCTGATGGTGCCCATCAGCGCGCTTGCCTACGAGGCCATCCGCTACGCCGCCCGCCTCGGCGACGGCCTGCTGGGCGCGGCGCTGCGCGCCCCCGGCATGCTGCTGCAGATGCTGACCACCCATGAACCCGACCGAGACCAACTCGAGGTCGCCATAGTGGCCCTGCGCGAGGCCTTGGGAGACGCCGCCCCCGCAACGGTGCGCGCGCCCGCCTACCGCCATCAGGCCCCCGCCACGGAGTGACGGATGTTCGCCAAGCTCGAAAACCTGGAACGCCGCTTCGAAGACCTGGAGCAACAGCTTGCCTCGTCCGAGGTCTTCAACGACCAGGAGCGCTACCGCAAGCTCACCAAGGCCCATGCCGACCTCAAGGAAGTGGTGGACGTGTTCCGCCGCTACAAGGAACTGCGCCAGAACCTTGCCGACAACAAGGAACTGCTGGACGACGCAGATCCGGAAATCCGGTCCATGGCGCACGAAGAAGCCAAAGCCCTCGAGACGGCCATTCCCGAAATCGAGCAGGAACTGCAACTGCTGCTGTTGCCCAGGGACCCGCTGGACGAAAAGAACACCATCGTGGAAATCCGCGCGGGCACCGGCGGCGAGGAAGCGGCCCTGTTCGCGGCGGACCTGTTCCGCATGTATTCCCGCTACGCCGAAATGCGCGGCTGGAAGGTGGAAATCCTCAGCGCCAACGAATCGGACACCGGCGGCTACAAGGAAATCATCGCCCTCATCGCCGGGGACAAGGTGTACAGCCGCCTGAAGTTCGAATCGGGCACCCACCGCGTGCAGCGCGTGCCCGCCACCGAATCGCAGGGCCGCATCCACACCTCAGCCGCCACCGTGGCCATCCTGCCCGAGGCCGAGGAAGTGGACGTGGAAATCCGCCCCGACGACATCCGCATCGACGTGTTCCGCGCGTCGGGCGCGGGCGGCCAGCACGTCAACAAGACCGAATCCGCCGTGCGCATCACCCACATTCCCTCCGGCATCGTGGTCTCGTGCCAGGACGAGAAGTCGCAGCACAAGAACAAGGCCAAGGCCATGAAGGTGCTGGCATCCCGCCTGTTGCAGGCCGAGCAGGACCGCCAGCACAACGAGGTGGCCGCCGACCGCCGCTCGCAGGTGGGGTCCGGCGACCGCTCGGAACGCATCCGCACCTACAATTTCCCCCAGGGCCGGGTGACCGACCACCGCATCAACCTCACCCTGTACTCGCTGGACCGGGTCATGGAAGGCGAGGCGCAGACCCTGTTCGACGCCCTGTCCACCCATGCCCAGACCGAGGCGTTGAAGGCCCAGGCCGACGTGCACTAGGCACGAAGAAAAGAACCGAAC
>JALHHV010000555.1:0-440 GCA_022837365.1 Desulfovibrio sp.
GCGTTGCGGCGCGCGGCCCCATGCCGCGCGCGCCACGGAGCGTCGCCGGCAGCGATACGGCCCGTCCGTGGCTGCGACGCGAAAGCAGGTACGATGCCAGTCCGGAGCGTTCCGGCAACTTTGCGGAATCCCTGTGACTATTTGGACAAGGCGGAGACGGGGAGGACGCGAAGGGGTATGCCGCCGGGAACGACATTTTGCCTTTCCGAGGAAAGACGAGTATTCACGCCATGTTGGCGACTATTGCCAAATGGCGCGACATGCCGCCGGGAATACCCCATCGCCGGGCGTGGCGGCAGGGCTGCGGAAGCATGGCAAACGAAGGGGAGGAACGGCGGGGGAATGCGTCAACAGGCGTCGTCGCGGCGGCGTTGCGCCTTCAGGCGCTTGGACAGGGCGGACTGGGTGACCCCCAGCAGCCGCGCGGCCAGGGTCTGCCG
>JALHHV010000555.1:459-2090 GCA_022837365.1 Desulfovibrio sp.
TCGTAGACCATGGCCGCCAGTTCGCGCACGTTGCCGGGGAAGGGATACGCGGCCAGCAGCGCGGCCAGTTCCGGGGGCGGGGTGGGCTTGCGCTTGCCCATGGCCGCCGCCGCCTCGCCCAGAAAGTGGTCCAGCAGCGGGGCGATGTCCTCCGGCCGTTCGCGCAGGGGCGGCACGGCCACGTGGTGGGTGCGCAGGCGGAAGAACAGGTCGCGCCTAAAGCGCCCTTCCCGCTCGCTGGCGGCAAGGTCCGCGTGGGTGGCGGCGATGACCCGGGCGCACAGCCTGCGCGGCTGGTCGCTGCCCAGCGGGTAGTATTCGCCCTCTTGCAGCAGGCGCAGCAGCTTGACCTGCGAGGCGATGGACAGGTCGCCGATCTCGTCGAGGAACAGCGTGCCTTCGGCCGCCTCTTCCACCAGCCCCCGGCGCGGCGCGTCCGCCCCGGTGAAGGCCCCGCGCACGTGGCCGAACAGCGTGTCCGCGAACACCGCGTCGTCCAGCCCGGCCACGTTCAGGGCCACCAGCGGGCCGCGCCTGCCGCTCAGTTCGTGGGCGGCGCGCACCAGGCTTTCCTTGCCCACTCCCGATTCGCCGGTGACCAGCAGGGGGCGGGGGCTTCCGGCCACGGCCTCGATGTAGGCGAAGATGGCGTGCATGGCCGCGCTGCGGGTGTGGATGGCCGCGAAGACCTCCGGCCTGCGCAGTTGGCCCGACACCAGGCGGCTGGCCACCTCGCGGTTTTCGGCGCGCAGTTCCAGCATGTGCATGGCCCGCATGATGCCGCCCACGATGCGCGATTCGTCGTCGGTCTTGACGTAGTAGTCGTAGGCCCCAAGGCGCATGCATTCCACGGCGGTGGCCAGTTGGTTCATGCCCGACAGCACGATGCAGCACACTTCGGGGTGGCGTTCGGCAATGGCGGCCAGCAGTTCGACGCCGGACACGTGCGGCATGGTCAGGTCCAGCAGCACGAGGCCGACGCCCCCGCATGGTCAGGTCCAGCAGCACGAGGCCGACGCCCCCCGCGTCCAGGATGTCCATGACCTGTCGGCTGTCCTGGCAGGCGCGCACGTCGGAGAACCCGGCCGAGAATTCCAGCAGCAGGGTCATGGAGGCCAGCCAGTCCGCCTCGTCGTCCACCAGGAGGATGCCGGGGGCCGCGAGGCTTTCCGGGATGTCAGCACAGTATCCGCTCATGACGCGCCGCCGCCTGCCACGGGCAGCACGAGGCGCACGGTGGTGCCCCGGTCCGGTTCGGAGGTGAAGTCCAGGCTGCCGCCGTGCTCCTGCACGATGCCCGCCGAGACGGAAAGCCCCAGCCCCGTGCCGCCGCTGGCGCGCTTGGTGGTGAAGAAGGGATCGGTCAGGCGCGGGATGTCCTGCGGCGCGATGCCCACGCCCTCGTCCGTCACGGTGAGCACCACGGACTTGCCGTCCGGCGCGGCGGCGGTGGACACGATGATGCCCCGTTCGCGCGGGTCACGCGGGTCGCCGTCTTCGGGCGCGGGCAGGGCCTGGCAGGCGTTCAGCAGCACGTTGACCACCACCTGCTCCATGCGCGAGGGGTTGCCCCACACGGGCGGCAGGCCGGGGGCGAAGTGCGTGTCGCAACGCGCGGTGGCCTTGTGGAT
>JALHHV010000082.1:0-13911 GCA_022837365.1 Desulfovibrio sp.
AGCTGTTCGTCGATGTCGAACAGGCTCATGCGCAGCAGTTGTTCGCGGGTGTGCCCGGTCTGGTGTTCCGCCTCGGGGTTGGCGTCCAGGATGCGGCCGCCGCCGTCCACGATGTAGATGGCGTCGCCCGCGCTCTCCACCAGCATGCGCAGCCGCAGTTCGCTGCGGCGCAGGGCTTCCTCGGCCCGGCGCTGCTCGGTGACGTCGGTGATGATGGAGTACAGCAGGGGTTCGCCGTGCAGCACCAGGGTGCCGGTGTTGGCTTCCACGTCGCGGATGGCGCCGTCGGCCAGCCGGTGGCGGAAGCGGAAACGCCGTTTCTCGCCCCGCGCGGCCGACGAAAGCTCGCCGCGCAGCGCGCCGGGCGGCAGGGTGTTGATGTCCGAGATGTGCATGGTGCGCAGCACGTCGCGCGGCCAGCCGTAGAATGCGGCGGCGGCGGGGCTGGCGTCGCGGATGGCCCTGGTGGCGGGGTCGATGAGCAGGGCCACCACGTGGTTGTTCTCGAACAGCCCCCGGTAGCGGGACTCGCTTTCGCGCAGGGCGCGGCCGGCGCGCAGCCGTTCCAGTTCCGCCGTGGCGCGCCCGGCCAGGACGCGCATCAGCGCCGTGCCCTCGCCGGTGGGTGGGGCCATGGGCTGGTCGTGGAACACGGCCAGCACGCCCAGGGGGGTGCCGTGCGCGTCGCGCAGGGCAAGGCCCATGTAGGACCGGATGCCCAGCGAGAGGTGCAGTTCGGCCTTGGGAAAGGCCCCCTGCACGCCGTCGGGGTACACGCACAGGTCCGGGGAATTGAGGGCGCGCGCACAGGGGGTGCCGTGCAGGGCGTAGTCGAAGGGCTCGGCAGGCGCGTTGCCCAGCCAGGCGGCCAGCACGCGCAGGGTGCCGCCGCCATCGCCCCGTTGGTCCGTTTCGCCCCGTTCGCTCAGTTCGGCCAGTTCGCTCAGTTCGCCCACCAGGGCGTAGCGCGCGCCAAGGCCCTTGGCCAGTTGCTGCACCAGCATCCGGAAGAATTCCTGCTCCACCAGCGGCGAGGTGATCTGCACGATGCCGCGCAGGGTGCTTTCCGCCCGGTCCAGAGCGCGGCGGGTGCGGCGTGCGCGGCGCAGGCGCAGGGCCAGCCACAGCAGCAGGGCGGCGGCGGGGAAAATCAGCGCGGCATGGTCGATGAGCTGCCCCCACCACGGTGCGGGGGGCAGGACGCCGGACGGGGCGGCCGCGCCGGGCACGGCGGCTCCGCACAGCACTGCCGCCAGGGCGAGGGTGACAAGCCGGACTGCAATGGATGCGGATCCGGAATGATGCACGCTGGGCATGGCGGTTCCCCGTGGTCGGGTGGCGCGCCGGGTGCGGCGCGGGTGTTGCGTGTGGGCATCATACGCCAAAACCCGCGCCGCGCGATATGAAAATATCGTGTTGCCGAAGGCCCCATGCCGGTGCGGCGGCAGATGGCGCGCAGGCTGGACAGGCAACCGGGTGGGCGACCGGGCTGAGGTGGGGCGGGGCGACGGGAAGTCCGCCGCCACGGCATGGAACAGGACCACACCTGCACGAAATAGATGCACCTTTGCCGGGCCTATGGTATGTAACGGCCAAGGTGGCGAATCCCCCACCACAAATTCAAGCACAAGGAGCGGACGCATGAACAAAGCGACGAAACCGGCAAAAGCCAAGCCCGCCAAGCCCGCAGCGGCGGCCTCCTCCCCGCGCGAGGCCCGCAAGGCCAAGGTCATCGAGGTGCTGAACAGGGCGCGCGCCATGGAACTGAACGCCATCACCCAGTACATGAACCAGCACTACGGGCTGGACAACATGGACTACGGCGCGCTGGCGGCGGACATGAAGCTGATCGCCATCGACGAGATGCGCCACGCCGAAATGTTCGCCGAGCGCATCAAGGAACTGGGCGGCGAGCCCACCACCGAGCGCGAGGGCGACCTGGTCAAGGCGCAGGACGTGCGGACCATCTTCCCCTACGACGCCGGGCTCGAGGACGACACCATCGACGCCTACAACCAGTTCCTTCAGGTGTGTCGTGAATGTGGCGACAGCGTCAGCATGAAGCTGTTCGAGACCATCATCGAGGAGGAGCAGGTCCATTTCAACCACTTCGACAACGTGGGCGAACACCTGAAGAACCTGGGCGACACCTACCTGTCGAAGATCGCGGGCACCTCGGCCTCCACCGGCCCCACCACCAAGGGCTTCCTGATCAGCAAGGGCGGCGCCGCCACGGGCTAGGCCCGCGTGCCCCCGCGCCACGAAACGGGCGCGCCGTTTCATGCCCGCGAGGGCGGGACGGGGCGTCCCCGGCATTGCGCCATACGGCGGCACGGCAGCGTGCCGCCGTTTTCGTTGGCGGAGGGGGAACGATGCGGCGCGGGGAGGGCAGGCGGGAACTGCCGGGAACCGCCGGAAGCCGGGCCGGGCTGCCGCGCGGCAAGGGCTTCCGGCGTACGCAGGATGTTTTTGAAGCGGAAAGCACATCGAGTTCGTTTTTTAGTAATGTATACTTTACTTATTTTGCATCCGGAGATATTTTTCAGATCATGAAAATACCCAAGGACGACCTCATCGGGGTGCTTGCCCAGTTCAACCCGTGGTGGCGGGGCGAGCCGGTGGCGGACCTGCCCGCGTGGCGCCGGGCGGCATTCCGCGAACTGCACGCCTGGGTCGCCGCGCCGCCGGCCCCCCGGGCCGTTCTGGTGTCCGGCGCCCGGCAGGTGGGCAAGACCACGCTGATGCTGCAAAGCATCGCCGAACTGATTGCCGGGGGCGTTCCCCCGGCCAACATCCTGTACGCCACGTTCGACCATCCTCTGTTCAAGCTGGCCGGGATCGAGGCCGTGCTGGAGGCTTGGCGCGCCCGCGAGCCCGCCCTGCCGGGTCCGGAATTCCTGTTTCTGGACGAGGGGCAGTTCATCCGGGACTGGGGTACCTGGGTCAAGCATCAGGTGGATTTCTTCCGCAACCGGCGCATCGCGTTCACGGGGTCGGCCCTGCCGCTGCTGGAGGCCGGACAGGAGTCGGGCGTGGGCCGCTGGCACACCATCAAGCTGACCACCCTGTCCTTTTACGAGTACCTGCAGTTGAAGCGGATCCCCCATTCGGAGATTCCGCCACTGCGCAGCCTGCGCGAAACGTTCGCCTGGCCCCAGGATGCGTTCTACCGGGTTGCCGAGATGGCCGCCCCGCTGGTGGGGCATTTCCACGACTATCTGGTGCGCGGGGGCTTTCCGCAGATCGCCCAGGTCGAAAGCGTGACGCAGGCGCAACGCCTGCTGCGCGAGGACGTGATCGACAAGGTGCTCAAGCGGGACATGACGGTGCTGTTCGGGGTCCGCCGCGTGCTGGACCTGGAGCACACCTTTCTCTACCTGTGCATGCACGACGGGGGACTGCTGGATGTTCCCAACCTGTGCAAGAACCTTGAGGTCAAGCGCCCCACGGCGCTGAAGTACATCGACCTTCTTGAATCCACGCACCTCGTCTACAAGCTGCCGCCGCACGGGTACGGCAAGGATATCCTTCGGGCCAGATACAAGGTGTACCTGGCGGATGCCGCGCTGGCCCCGGCGGCCCTGCTGAAGGGCAAGGGGCTGATCGACGACCCGGTGGCATTGGGCGTGGCCACGGAAACGGCCGTGTTCAAGCACCTTTTCGCCCGGTACTACGCACGGGACGTGCGGTTCACCTACTGGCGCGACAAGAAGAACCGGGAAGTGGACCTTGTGGCGGACATGGGGGGCAAGCTCGTGCCCTTCGAGGTCAAGTACCGGGCGCAACACGCCGGGGCCGCCGAGTTGCAGGGGCTGCTGGAGTTCATGCGCGAACGCAAGGCCGAACGCGGCTATGCGGTCACCAAGTCACTGGGGGATTTCGGTCCTCTGGCGGGGCACGGCGGCGTCATGCGCATTCCCGCGCCCTTGCTGTGCTACTGGATGGGGCAGGGCGAGCTGGACGAACCCATCGAAGCGTGATGGACGGCGCATCGCGCCGGTTCGCGGGCGCGATGCAAGGATGGCGCATCCCGTACGGGGTGCGCTTTTTCCTTTCAGAACCGCGAGGGTGGGGCCGCTACTGGCAGACGGGCTTGGCCCCCGGCTGCTGCGCGGCCAGCCAGTCCACCACGGCGGGCTTTTCGGCCTCGCTGACCTGCGCGCCCTTGCCCATCATGCGGGTGACGGTGGTGTTCCAGGCTGCCTTGTCCTTGGCGCCCAGGTTGGCGCAGATGCGCTGGGTGTTGTGACACTTGGTGCAGGCGGACATGACGGTCCCGGCCGGGTCCTGGGCGATGGCGGAAGCGGCGGCAAATACGGCGAAACCGGCAAGGGCGGCGGACACGGCCAGGGCTGGCAGTATCCGGCTACGGAAGGTGGGCGTACGGCGCATGGGCTGCTCCTTGGTTGAAGGGGATTGCCGCCATTGTACACGCCCGTGCGCCGGATGCAACGGGATGATGCGGGGCAGGGCGGGCAGGAGAGCGTGAAGCGGGGGGTGGCGCGGGGGCTTTGGAGGCGGAACGTTGCCTGGTACCGGATGTCAGCGCCGGTCCAGGTCGAAGCGTACGGGCAGGTGCACCCAGGTGGGCACGGCCCGCCCTTCGCGCGTGCCGGGGGTGAAGGTCCAACGAGTCACGGCGTCCACCGCGCACTGCTCGAAGATGCCGCCGGGCGTGGCCTCCAGCACGGAAACGTGGCGGGCGCGGCCCTGCTCGTCCACCAACAGACGCAGCACCACCCGGCCCTGCGTGCCGGTGCGCCGGGCCGGGTCGGGGTACTCCGGGGGCACCCTGTGGCGTACGGCGGGGCGCACGTCCACGTCGTGCGCCGCATAGCCGAACGGGCCAGCCGCGCCAGCCGCGCCGGATGCGCCGGACCCCGTACGCCCGGTTGCCCGCCGCCGGGCTCTCCCGCCGAGCCGCCGGGTCCGGTCCCGGCGGGTGCTCCGGCAAGTGTTCCGGCAAGTGTTCCGGTGGACGCTCCGTCCAGCCCATGCACGTCGGACAGGCCGTCCGCCCCGGCGGTGCCGGGTGGGCCATCCGCCCGTGCCTCGGGAAGGACCGGGGGCTCTTCCGCATTGCGCCGCGCGGCATTCCCTTTCTCGGGCGCCGTCCGTTTCGGCTCCATCCGGGCGATCCCGGTCCGGACGGGCCGGGCAACCGGCGCAAGGCGTTGCATCGTGCCGCCAGCCGGGCCGGGCTCCGTCGCCGTTCCACCCGTGGCCGGGCCGCCCCCGGCAGGTCCCGGCGCTCCGCCGGGAAGTCCGGCCAGGCTGACCTCCAGGTACGCCACGCCTCCCTGGCCGTCACCGCCGCCACCCCCCATGGGCAGGGCCAACAGGAAAAAGGCCGCCAGTGCGTGCGCCAGCAGCGAACCCCACAGACACGGCCACCGCTTCCCGCACAGGCAAGACCACCCCAGCCACCACGAACCGCCCTGCCGGTCCGGTCCGTCCGCTCCGGGCTCCATCGTGACCGGCGGGCCGGGCGGGGCTATGTGCAGTGCGGTGCGCGCGGCGGGGCCGGGCATGCGCGGTTCCTTTTCCGGGGGCAGGCCGTCACGGCCGGAGTCGCAATCCGGATTCGTGTTACGGGTTGACACAAAATGAAAAAGTTTCTAGCGACAGTGCTACGTTTTATTACAAAGTGTAATTCTATTACACGAATTCACGCAAAAAGTCACACCGCGATACCCCGGCCGGGCGGAATCGCGCCGCACCGGAGCGAGGGGCACCGGATGCGGCGCTGTCTGGCGTCGGGGTTCGGGCAACCCGCAGCAGGAGGCAACATGGGCAGCAGGAGGAGGATGGCGGCATGGGTTCTGGCGTTGGCGCTGGCCGCGCCATGGGGCGTGCAGGGCCTGTCCGGGGCGCGGGCGGCCTGGGCCGCCGAAGGGCAGGTTCCGGACGGGCAGACCGTCGTCGGGCAGGCCGCCGGGGCCGCCACGCTCGAAGAGGAGGTGGTGATTTCCACCCCCATCATCGAGGGCAACGAAACCAACCGCTACGGCGGCCAGTACACCGAAGTCACCCAGGACCAGATCACGGACCTCAACGCACAGGACATGGCCTCGGCCCTGCGTCGCACGCCCGGCGTGAACATTTCGCGCTACAACCCGGTGGGGTCGTTCGGCGGGGCCGAGGGTGGCGGGGTGTTTATCCGGGGCATGGGCTCCAGCCGTCCCGGCGGCGAGATCGTCACCCTCTACGACGGCGTGCCGCGCACCAACCCGGTGTTCAACCATCCCCTGCTGGACATCCTGCCCATGGATCCGGCGCAGTCCATCCGCGTGTACAAGGGCGTGCAGCCCACGCAGTTCGGCAACGGGTTTTCGTCCATCGACGTCATTCCCAAGCGCATGACCGAAGACGGCTTCCGCACCCGGCTGTTCACTTCGTACGGCAGCTATAACACCTTCACCCAGGGGGTGGAGCACGGCGGCAAGCAGGACGGCGTGGACTACTACGCCGGGCAGAGCCTGCGCCTGTCCGACGGCCACCGCGAACATTCCGACGGCCAGCTCGAGAACTATTTCGGCAGGCTGGGCTACGACCTGTACGAGAACTGGAACGTCTCGTGGTTCGGCAACATCACCCGCAACGTGGCGCGCGACCCCGGCAGCAGCGAAGAGAAGACCAACGAGGGGCGGTTCACCACCGACGACGTGCTCAACGTGATCACCCTGTCCAACGACTACGAGGCCGCCGACGGGCACCTGAAGGTGTACTGGAACAACGGCTACGTGAACTGGGCCGGGCAGTCGGGCTCCACCGACGTGACCATCAGCGACTGGGACACCTACGGCGTGCGCGCCCGCGAGGCGTTCCGGGCGTGGGAAGGCGGCGAGGTGGTGACCGGCTTCGACTACGATATCATGAGCGGCAAGGCCATCTTCGAAAACTACAACGGCAGCACGACGGACTTCGAGCGCACCGACTTCACGCTGTTCTCGCCGTATGCGGCGGTCAGCCACATGTTCGGCTCGCGCCAGGACTTCTTCGCCATTCCCTCGGCCGGCATGCGCTACTATACCCACAACGAGTTCGGCGACCAGGCCGCGCCCCACGCCGGGCTGGTGTTCGGCTACAGGGACACCGAACTGCACGCCAGCTATGCGCGCGGGGTGAACTATCCCGGTCTTGAGGTGGCGGTGTTTTCCGAAAACTCCATCCCCGGCATCGCCAACGGCCCCTACCGCGACGACTGGAAGAAGCTTGACCCCGAACTGGTGGACCATTTCGAGGTGGGCATCAGCCAGAAGCTGTGGGGCAAGGTGAAGGCCGACGTCACCGCGTTCTGGGATGACGGGTCCGACCGATACGTCATGGTGGGGAACGCCCCCCCGCCGCGCATGCGCTTCGAGAACGTGGAATCGTTCCAGGTTCAGGGCGTCGAGACCACGATCACCTATACCCCTCTGGCGGACCTTTCGCTGTACGCCGGGGCCACCTGGCTCGATACCTTTCCGTCCGACCTGCCCTACGCGCCGGAATGGACCTTCAGCGCGGGCCTGAACTGGCGGTTCCTCACGCACTTCCGGCTCAGCCTGGACGCGCAGTACGTGACCGAGGAGCACGTGCGCAGCCAGGGCCGCAAGGAAAACCTCGTGAACACCGAAACCGTGGACCCCTACCACGTGGTCAACGGACGGCTGGCCTACCTGTTCGACTACAAGGAATGGGGCATCACCGAGGGCGAACTGTTCCTGGCGCTGGAGAACATCACCGACTCGGACTACGAGTACCGGCCCGGCTACCGCATGCCGGGGTCCAGCGTCACCGTGGGCGCCAGCGTGACGTTCTAGCAACGGACCGATGCATACCCGCCGGGCGGGGGCCGCAGGCTCCCGCCCGGCAATGCGGACTGCAACCGCGCCCACGGGCGCAACGGAGCGGGAACCGGCATGGAATCACATGAGTCGTCGCATGCGGCACATGGCGCGGGTACGGTGCAATGCCATGACCCGCGCTCGCGGTTTTTCGACGAGCGGGCCGCCACCTGGGAGGAACGCTGCTATCCCCCGGCCACCAGGGAACGCTTGGCCGAACTGGCTCGCGGGTTCGGGGTGAAGCCGGGCAGTTGCGTGCTGGACATGGGCACGGGCACCGGCGTGCTCATCCCCTGCCTGCGCGAGGTCGTGGGGGATGCCGGGCGCATCCTGTCCTTCGACGTGTCCTTCGAGATGGTGCGCCGCGCGGGCTGCAAGGAGTCCGGCGCGCGGGGCCTGTGCGTGCAGGCCACGGCCATGCGCATTCCGGCGCGCGACGGCGCGTTCGACCACGTGATCTGCTTTGCCGCCTTTCCTCATTTCGCGGACAAGCCCGCTGCCATGCGCGAAATGGCGCGGGTGACGCGGCCCGGCGGCGAGGTGGTCGTGGCCCACCTGTTGAGCCGGGCCGAACTGGCCCGCCACCACGGCGGGCACCCGGCAGTGGCGCAGGACGCCCTGCCCGGCGACGGCGTCATGCGTCAACTCCTGCGCGACGCGGGGCTGACCGGCGCCAGCATCGCCGACGGCCCCGGCATGTATGTGGCCCGCGCCCGCAAGCCGCTGGCGGGGACGCACCCGTGCCCGCGCGCTGCGGAGCAGCACGGCGAAGGCCGTCACGGCGCGCCCGCGCCCGTCGCCGTGGACGCGGGTTTCGAGGCCCGACGGGTGTTCGCGGCCCTGAAGGAACACGACGTCATGCACCACCGCGCCGTGTACGGCGTGGCGTCCGGCCTGTTGCGCGGCGCGGGCCGCCCCCTGCGGCTGCTGGACGTGGGCTGCGGCGAGGCCGTGGACATGGCGCGCGCCCTCTCCGGGGTGGACGTGGCCGCCTATACCGGTGTGGACACCAGCGCGCGGGCGCTGGCCACGGCGCGGGACAGCCTGGGCGGCCTGCCTTGTCCGGTGGAACTGGTTGAGGGCGACTACCGCGTGGCGCTGTCCGGCCCGGAGGGCGGCCCGGAAGGTGGCATGGACGTGATCTGGATGGGGTTGTTCCTGCACCACCTGCCCACCCCGCTCAAGGCGGACTTTTTGCGCACGGCGCATCGCCTGCTGGTTTCCGGCGGCATGGTGCTGGCGCACGACCCGGTCATGGGCGAGGACGAGGACCGGGACGCCATGCTGGCGCGCATGGCCGCGCGGGGCCGGGAACACTGGCATTTCCTGACTCCGGAGGAGGTGGAAATGGTCCATCGCCACTGGACGGCCCACGGCCATCAGGAGCGGTTTTCCACCCTGCGGGGGCTGGGCGAGGCGGCGGGCTTCGCCGTGGATATGGTCTGGACCGACAGGGAGCGGCGTTACGGTCTGGTGCGATTCATCAAGGGCGATTGAGGACCACTGCGGGAGATGCGCATGAAATCGGGATATGGAGACATGCGGCGGCCGCGCCGTGCCTGGTTGCGCGCGGCCGTGGCCTGCGCGGCGCTGGCGCTGTGGGGCGCATGGGGTTGCGGGGTTGCTGCGGCGCGGGATGCGCAGGATGCTCCGAATCCGCAGGCTGCGCGGTTGCAGGTGCTGGCGGGCACCACCCTCATCGAGGACCTGGTGCTGGCCGTGGGCGGCGACCGGGTTGCCGCGCGCACCGTCATTCCGGGCGGGGCCTGCCCCGGCCATCACGACGTGCGCGCCTCGGACGTGGCGGCCTTCGCGCGGGCGGACCTGATCCTGCTGCACGACTGGCAGCGCGGGCAGGCGCACATCCGCGCCCTGCTGGACACCGCCCCCGGCGCGGCGGGCAAGGTGCGCGTGCCCGAGGCCCCCGGCAACTGGATGCTGCCCGAGGCGCAGGCCCGCGCGGCCCTTGCCGTGGGCGAACTGCTGGCGGCGGCGGACCCCGGCGGGGCGGCGGCGTACTCCCGCCGCGCGGCGGAGCGCGCGGCGCGGGCGCGCGTAGTGGCCGACGAGGTGCGCGGCCTGGCGTCGTCGTCGGGCATCGCGGGCGTTCCGGCCATTGGCGACGTGATGCAGCGGCCCATGCTGGAATGGCTGGGGCTGCGCGTGGTGGGCGACTACGGCCGCTTCGAGGAGACCGGGGCCGAGGCCCTTGCCCGCACCGTGGCGGCGGGCAAGGCCGCCCGCGCGGTGCTGGTGGCGGACAACCTGCAATCCACCGGCGGCGCGGGCCGGGCCCTGGCCGAGGACATGGACGCCCGGCTGGTGGTGCTGACCAACTTTCCCGGCGGGTTTCCCGACACGCCGGACTGGGAGTCGTCGTTCCGGCGCAATGCCGACATGGTGATGGCGGCGGTGCGCGGTCTCGCGCCCGCGTCCACGCCCGCCATGGGGGCCGCACCCTGATGGCGGCGGGCATCATCTCCGGCGGCGCGGCTCCCTCCGGTCCCGATTCCGCTTGCCCGGCCTCCTCCCGTGCGGCCGTGACCCTGCGCGACGTGGTGGTGGCCCCGCGCGGCCGGACCATTCTGGAGGTGCCCGCCCTTGCCGTGGCCGCCGGGGAATTCCTGGCCGTGGTGGGTCCCAACGGGGCGGGCAAGTCCACCCTGTTGGGGCTGGTCAACGGCTTGGTGCGGCCCGCCTCGGGAACGGCCATGGTGCTGGGGCGGGACATGCGCGCGCCCGGCGCTTGGCGGGTGCGCCGCCGGGTGGGCCTGGTGGCCCAGATGGCCGACGTGGACCCCCGCCTGCCCATCAGCGTGCTGGAAACGGTGATGACCGGCGGCTACGGGCGGCTGGGACTGCTGCGCGGGCCGGGCGCGGCGCTGCGCGCGCTGGCCCTGGCCAACATGGAACGCACCGGCATCGCCCACCTTGCCCGCCGTCCCTTCGGACAGTGCTCCGGCGGAGAACGCCAGCGGGCGGCCATTGCCCGCGCCCTGACCCAGCAGCCGGACATCCTGCTGCTGGACGAGCCCACCTCTGCGCTGGACTGGCACGCCCAGCGGGACATCATGGCCCTGGTGTCCGCCATCCACCGGGAACGGGGCGCGGACGGCGGCCCGCCGCTGACCACCATCCTGGTCACCCACGACCTGAATGCGCTGGCCCCGCCCCCGCGCGAGGGGCGCGTGCCGGTCCCCCCGTCCCCGGTGGACCGGGTGGCCTGCATGGCCGGGGGGCGCATCGCCTGGGCCGGGCCGCTGGACCAGGCCCTGGACGCCGGACGGCTGACGCAACTGTACGGCACGCCCATTTCGGTCATCGACCATCATGGCAGGCCCGTGGTGCTGTTCTAGGGGCTGTTTCTAAATGGTCCTTTCTCCCGTTGGCTGCGTCAAACTTCGCCTGCCATGAAACAGCCCGTTAGGAGGAGGCATGGACCTTTCGTTGCTGGACCACGCCTTCATGCGCCATGCGCTGGCCGCCGGAGCCCTGGCGGGCGTGGCCTGTTCCGTGGCCGGGGTGTTCGCCGTGCTCATGCGCCTGACCTTCATCGGGGTGTGCCTGGCCCACGCGGCCTTTGCCGGGGGGCTGGCGGCCCTGGCCTTCGGCCTGCCCTCGCTGCCCGCGGCGCTGGCGGCCAGTATGGTCTCCGCGCTGGTCATCGGCCCGCTGGCCGACAAGGGCGAGATTTCGCCGGACACGGCGGTGGGGGTGGTGTTTTCCGCCATGATCGGCGTGGCCGTGCTGTGCATGGGCCTGATGCCCGGCCCCAAGACCGAGGCCCTGAACCTGTTCTGGGGGTCCATCCTCACCGTGCGCATGGCCGACGTGTGGCTGCTGGCGGGGGTGGCGGGCACCGCCGTGCTGGGGGTGGCGCTGTTCTTCAAGGAAATCCAGGCCGTGGCCTGCCACCGCGCCGTGGCCGCCGCCGTGGGCATCCCCGCCACGGCGGTGTTCTACGCCATCCTGGTGCAGACCGGGATGACGGTGACGGCCTGCCTGCCCAGCGTGGGCGGCCTGCTGGTGTACAGCCTGCTGGTCAGCCCGGCGGCGGCCGCCTACCAGTTGACCTACAGCCTGTGGCGGATGTTCGTGCTGGCCGGGTTGTTCGGCGCGGCGTCGGGCGTGGGGGGCGTGCTGCTGGCCTGGTACCTGGACGTGCCCGCCGGGGCGGCCGTGGTGCTGCTGTCGTGCGCGCTGTTCCTGCTGGCCGCGTGGTTTTCGCCCAAGCGGCGGCGGACCGGAAGCCGTCCGTAAAGCGCACGGCATCTTCCTACGGGCACAAGGGCTTTTCGCCCGGCTTGCGGGTGGCCAGCCAGTTGATGACGGCGGGGCGTTCCTCGGGCGTGACGTTGGCCCCGCCCGCGATCATCCGGTCCACGGTCTTCTCCCAGCCCGCCCGGTCCAGCTTGCCGATGTCGGCGCAGATGCGGTCCGTGCCGTGGCAGATGCGGCAGGCCCGCATGACCGTCACCTCGCCGGGCGGAGCCGTTTCGCCGCAACCCGTCAGGGTGGCCGTGACGGCCAGGATGACGGTCAGCGCGAACGGGGCAAGGGCGGCTGCCGGGGGAATCGGCGGGAGCGGACGTTCGGAACGGCGATGGTGCGGCATGGCGGTCTCCTGTGGGGGGATGCCGCCCAGAATACCGGAAACCGGCCCGCGCGCAACGGGGTCATCTTGCCGCGTCGTCGCCGCCCTCGTCCCGCTCGGAGACCATCCCCAGCTTTTCGATGCCCGCCGCGCGCACCAGCCCGATGACCTCCACCACCGTGCCGTAGGGCACGTCGCGGTCGGCCCGCAGGAACACCGTGGGTCCACCCATTTCAGCAGACCCGCCCATTTCAGCAGACCTGCCCGTGCCGCCAGCCTCCTCCGATGCGGCCAACCCCGTCAGCCACCGTTCCAGTCCGGCCATGTCGGTGCGTCGTTCGTCCAGGTACAGCGAGCCGTCGGCCCGCACGGTCAGCAGCACGCTGGCATGGTCCTGGGGCAGCACCTGTACCGTCTTCGTGTGCGGCAGTTCCACGTCCACCCCTTCGGTCATCATGGGCGCGGTGACCATGAAGATGATCAGCAGCACCAGCATCACGTCCACGAAGGGCGTGACGTTGATCTCGGCCACGAAGCCGCCCGACCCTCCGGAACCGGTCGTCGCGCCCATGTCAGCCCCTCCCGCCGGGCAGGGCGATGCCCTGCGCGTGGGCGTTGGCCTCGTGCTGCAACCGGTTCAGCAGCAGTCCGGCGAAGCTGATGCACTGTCCTTCCAGCGTCGCCAGCCTGCCCAGCAGCACGTTGTAGGCCATGGCCGCCGGGATGGCCACGGCAAGGCCCAGCGCCGTGGCCACGAGCGCCTCGGAGATGCCGGGGGCCACCGTGGCCAGCGAGGCGGACTTCATCTGCCCGATGGACTGGAACGAGTGCATCACCCCCCACACGGTGCCGAACAGGCCGATGAACGGCGCGGTGTTGGCCGTGGTGGCCAGCAGCGGCAGGGCGCGCGACAGCCGCCGAATCTCCTCGCCCACGCCGTGGCGCAGGGTGCGGCGCACGTTGTCGGCCAGCAGGCGGTCGGCGTCGCCGGTGCGGGCCAGGCGGTTGAACTCGTCCACGCCCAGCCGGGCCATGCGCCGCAGGGGCGACGCCCCGCACCCGCAGCCGTCCAGCCGGTGCAGCAGGTCGGTCAGGCCGGGGGCGGACAGGGCGTCGGAAATGCCCTGGGCGATGCCCCGGCGGGCGCGCTCCAGGGTGCGCCACTTGGCGCAGATGACGGCCCAGCTGGCCAGCGACATGACGACCAGCATCGCCAGCACCGCCTTGGCCACCGGAGTGGCCTGGGCGATCAGTTGCAGCATGCTTGCATCCATTGTGTTCCTTCCTTCGGGTGTGTCCCGTTTCTGGTTGTGCCGCCCGTGCGGCCTTGCGGCGCGGGGTGCCGCGTCCGGGCATTTCTTCCGCTGCCCGGTTGACACCCGCCACCGGCCATGGCATTGGGCATGAAAGTTTGCTTAATCAAACTTTGTGCGCAGCGCAAAACATATTGCCGCCAGCGGCGAAGAGCAAGGAAAACAACATGACCAG